>DMIY01000075.1 GCA_003457075.1 Desulfotomaculum sp.
CAAGCTGGTGATATTTCCCGGGCCCCCTGCGCTTACAGGAAAGCTGGCTGATGTAATAATCACCGGCGGCAGGTTAACCCATCTGGAAGGCAGGTGGCTGGAAAACACGGCCGGCGATTAATTTTATTGCGTCATTTTACGGTAAATTGTAGTTTAAAATCCTTAAATGACAATGATTTACCGGGTAAAATGTTCTAGTTATAAACTTTTTTATTAGTGATCATACTAAGCCTAAGCTAACATAAGGAGGTGAAATTTAAATGGCATTGGGACAGAAGCGAAATCAGATGATAATTCCTCAGGCTACTGCAGCCATGGAGCAGTTCAAGTGGGAGACGGCACGTGAACTGGGCATCCAGGTTCCACAGGGTGGTTATATGGGTGACTTGCCCTCACGTGTTAACGGTTCGATAGGTGGCAACATGGTAAAAAAGATGATTGCTGCTTATGAACAGAGTCTGGCTGCTGGCGCTCAGCCGCCAACTCCTCAGGTGACTAATGTCCGGACTCCTTAAACGAAAGTTTAAAGAATGATGGGTTTTGATGCAGATACAAAGAACTTGACGCGACTCATGCTTTGTATCTTGTATAAGTTACTTGAAAAGTGATCTATCGGGAGGCCAGTTGCATGGGAACTAAAAGGACAACTGAATATTGCTTTCCCTGGCTGGTTCTCCCGGTAGATGCTTTATACCCCTGTTTACAGTTCGACATTCATTAGGCTGTCGGTTTTTAATGGAGGTAAAAAGTATAATCTTCCGGAGTCAAGTCCGGATGTAATGCTAATGATAACCCTGAAGCCAGGATTTTGGCGGTGCTGTTGATGAGCGTGTCAATTTCTTTTGGGGTTACAGTCAGTTCGCCGCCAAACGGTTCGAGTATTTCGGTGATCACCTGGTGCGAAAATTCCGGGTTTAGTTGTCCATAGGACTGGTGGAGATCCCGGTCTGTATTTAGTTGTTCCAGGAAGCGATTGATAGTGTCCTGGGCTATTACAGCAGCATGAACTACCGTGGGTACACCGATCGCAACTACTGGTACCCCCATTGTTTCTTGATTAATCCCGGTTCTTTGATTTCCTATTCCGGACCCCGGCTTGATTCCGGTATTTGCAATCTGGATGGTCGTACCAATGCGCGTTACGCTCCGGGCAGCCAGGGAGTCAATGGTTACTATTAGCTCCGGCCGGATTCTTTCTACTACTCCTTTAATAATTTCAGCAGTTTCTATGCCGGTAATTCCCAGTACGCCTGGGGCCAGGGCACTAACAGATCGCATTCCTCTTTTCAGTGCCTGTGGGGCATAATTAAAGAGATGACGGGTAACCAGACTCAACTCTATTACTTTGGGTCCTAAGGCATCAGGAGTTGCCCGCCAGTTTCCCAACCCTACCAGTAATATGTTGGCATATTCCGGCAGGCTTGTGAAGGGAGTAAGCTGGCGCGCTAGTATTTCACTTATTTCCTGATGTGCCGTGGGATTGTTCTCTCTGATTACCGGCGATTCAATAGTGATATAGATTCCCACGGGCTTTCCCATAATAACTTCTGCGGAAGGTTCCATGATGTTCACGATTGTAACCTGAGCGTGTTCATAGTTTTCCTGATCCACCCGGACTCCTGGAATCTCCCGGCCGGTTTCCCCGCGCACAATTTCTCTTGCTTCCAAGGCCAGATCAAGATTTATCCCAAAAGCCCGGTAGATAGCGTTCGGCATTTTCCAATTTCCCCTTCCGGATTGCACAGCTATAGCATTTCCCAATAATTTTTGTCTATGCACGAAATTATATGAGGGGTTAGCAAATAAATTAAAAAATTGTAATCATTGTGTTATAATGTGGTAAAATGTTTTTTGGAAGGGAAAAATTCTTTTATTTATGGTAAGAGTTATTGCCGGTGCGGCAAAGGGACGTCATTTAAAAGTTCCTCGTAATTGGCCCGGGCGTCCTACTGGCGACCGGATAAAAGAAGCGCTTTTTAATATCCTTGGTCAGGAGGTTTCCGGTAGCCGCTTTTTAGATCTTTATGCTGGTACCGGTAACGTGGGCATCGAAGCAATCAGCCGGGGGGCGACGCAAGTATATTTTGTCGAGCAGGATCGCAGGGCGGTAAGGACTATTTATGATAATCTTTATTCTTTATCGCTGGTATCCAGCGCCTGTGTGATCAAACAGAATGTGTTTACCGCTCTTAAGCTGCTAAGCAACAGGAACGACCGTTTTAATCTTATTTTTCTTGATCCGCCGTATGAGAACTGCCTGGAGTTGCCTACGATTGAAATGATCTCCGAATATGGTCTGCTCGTACCGGGGGGTGTAATAATTGCAGAAAGCAGCAAGAGAGAGGTGTTGCCTTCCAGGGTAAGTAATTTAATGCTTGGGCGCCAGGAGAGATATGGAGATACGTTGTTGACTTTTTATAGTTCTTTAGATTGATTGCGAGTAAAGTTTACTGCCGGTAAAGAAATGGGAGGGTTGCAATGTGGAGTTGTTTAGTATTTTAAACGAATTGGAAGAACTGATCGGGGACAGTCCTAAAATTCCCCTGACCGGAAAGGTTATCGTCAATGAAGACCGCCTGCTGGATTGCATGGATCGTATTCGCGCCTCTTTGCCGGAAGAAATACGCCAGGCAAAGTGGGTGCTCCAGGAACGGGAGAAGATGTTAGTCGATTCTAAAAAGGAAGCCATGCGCATTCTGGAGGATTCCCAGAAACAGTTAGACAGGCGTGCTGAAGAAAGCGAGGTAGTGCGTCAGGCCAGAATAATGGCCGATGAAGTAGTGCAAAGAGCTGAACAGGTCGCCCGCGAGATCAAGCAAGGCGCCCGTGATTACGCCGATGATGTCCTGTGCGGGCTTGAAGGAGAATTAGATAAGTTGATTGCTCAGATCAAAAATGGACGGGCAGAGTTAAAGGGGCTAAAATCAACTGATAGTGTAGCGATTTAAGAGAACATAATAAGTTACGTGTAAATGGTTAATACTACCAATAAAGGAGACGATCATTTATGCAAGACTTACAGGACAAAACCATCGGAGAACTGGCAAAGGATTGCCACAGTGTAGAAGACGTCCATGAGATGCTCAAAAACCTATTCAAGGACACTTTGCAGCAAATATTCGAAGCTGAAATTGAAGAGCACCTCGGGTATAAGAAACACGGTATCGAAGGCAATAATACTGGTAATAGCCGTAACGGCTACAACAAGAAAACTATCCAAACCAAGTTCGGTAAATCAGAAATTGAAGTCCCTCGGGACCGAAACAGTGAATTCGAGCCCAGGATTATCGGCAAATATGAAAAGACTTCCAACCAACTTGAAGAGCAGATTATCGCCATGTACGCCAAGGGCATGTCTACACGGGATATCGAAGACCACATGCGGGACATTTATGGAATTGATGTTTCGCCAACAATGGTCAGTAAAATTACCGACAAGATCTTACCCATGATTTCCGAGTGGCAGTCCAGACCACTTGACCGCGTTTACCCGGTAGTTTTTCTTGACGCTATCCACTTCAAAGTCCGCAAGGATAACCGGATAATTAATAAAGCAGCCTATAGCGTAATGGCCATTAATATGGCCGGGCAGAAGGAAATCTTGGGTATCTGGGTTGGGGAAAACGAAAGTGCCAGTTTCTGGCTTGGTGTCTGTAATGACCTGAAAAACAGGGGGGTTC
>DMIY01000156.1 GCA_003457075.1 Desulfotomaculum sp.
GTTAACTCCTGCTCCCGGACCTATGTCAATAATATGATCAGCAGTACGAATGGTTTCCTCATCGTGTTCCACCACGATTACCGTATTGCCCAAATCCCGCAGGCGCAAGAGAGTATCTAAAAGGCGCCTGTTGTCCCGCTGATGCAGGCCAATACTGGGTTCATCCAAAATGTAAAGTACGCCGGTCAGGCCGCTTCCGATCTGAGTAGCCAGGCGGATACGCTGGGCTTCACCGCCGGAAAGAGTTCCCGCCGGCCGGTCAAGGGTGAGATAATCCAGACCGACGTTGACCAGAAACCCCAACCGCTCCGTAATCTCCTTGAGAACCTGGCGGGCAATCAGGCTTTCTCTCTCGGTAAGCTTAAGGGCAGAGAAGAAGCTTAAACTTGCCGAAACTGCCAGCCGGGTTACTTCCACAATAGAAAGACCGCCAACTTTCACTGCCAGGGCCTCCCTGCGCACTCTCGCGCCTCCACAGTCCGGGCAGGGACGAACGCTCATGTAGCGTTCTATTTCTTCCCTCGTGTATTCTGAACTTGTGTCCTTATAACGGCGCATAATGTTATTGACAACACCCTCAAAAGACACATTATAATCATGCCGGCGGCCAAAAGTATCGCTGTACAAAAATCTTATCTGGTCCTGCCCGGTGCCATAGAAAATCTTATTTAACTGTTCCGGCGTCAACTTGTTTACGGGCGTATGAAGACTGAATTCATATCTGGCAGCCACACCTTCTAAGTAGGAGTAAGCGGTAGCCCCCCTGTACCAGCCTTCAATAGCGCCTTGCGCAATCGACTTGTTCTTGTCGGGAACGAGTAAACCGGGATCGATTTCTTTTTTCACACCCAGCCCCGTGCAGGCAGGACAGGCGCCAAAAGGGCTGTTGAAAGAAAACAACCTGGGTGCAATTTCCGGCAGCCCCGTACCACACTCCACACAGGCGAAGTTTTCGTTAAAAATAATTTCCGGACCATCCACCACGGCGGCTACTGCAATGCCATCCGCATTTTTTAAAGCAGTTTCTAAAGAATCTGCCAAACGCTGCGCCAGGCCTGGGCGGATGATTATTCTATCTACTATTATTTCTACAGTATGTTTTTTGTTTTTGTCCAGTTTAACATCCTCAGTTGCATCGTAAAGCTGGCCGTCAATCCTCAGGCGGGAAAATCCACTTTTGCGGATTCCCTCCAGCAGTTTTTGGTGTTCTCCCTTTTTGCCCCGCACCACCGGCGCCAAAATATGCAGGCGAGTGCCTTCAGGCAAATCCAGCAACTGATCGACCATTTGTTCCACCGCCTGCCTGGTGATCAGTTGACCGCATTGCGGGCAATGAGGCTGTCCTACCCGGGCAAAGAGCAACCTGAGATAATCGTAAATCTCCGTTACCGTACCCACTGTGGAACGGGGGTTATGACTGGTAGTTTTCTGGTCGATCGAAATAGCCGGAGAAAGCCCCTCGATATAGTCAAGATCGGGTTTGTCCATCTGACCTAAAAACTGCCGGGCATAAGCCGACAAGGATTCCACATAGCGCCGTTGCCCCTCGGCATAAATGGTATCGAAGGCCAGGGAAGACTTTCCCGAACCGGACAGACCGGTAAAAACCACCATTTCCCCCCGCGGGATCTCCAAATTTATATTTTTTAGATTATGAACACGAGCGCCCTTGATGATAATTTTATCCTGCATGGATCTCACCCAAAACCTCAATACTTAAATTTAACCACAGAGAACACAGAGCACATGAGTGTCAGCTTTCAGATGTCAGCTATTAAAGCCAGGATAAAAGGAAATACCTACCTCTCTACTATGCCAAAAAAATTTCCTCTGTGTCCTCTGTGTCCTCTGTGATCTCTGTGGTTTAAAATATTCCCATATTTAGAAAACGAAGAAAGGAAGAATCCTATTGGATTTGATTATTATACCACAAATCAGGAAACATCTCGATAGCTACAAAAAAAATATGACTATACCGTTAACTCAGCAAAGAAAAAACCTTTCCTGCCTTATGCTTTTATTCGTCTGCTGGTAATACAACAGGTCCACGTACCGGTTGACGTACGTGGACCTGTTGTATTACCAGTTGTTTTACCAGCCGCGGGTTTCCGGGCCGGGACTTGCCGGTCCGCCCGGGGACGACCCCATAGCTCCTCCCGGAGTAGCGCCACGTACTCCCATCGGACCCGCTTCCGGACGAATACCAGTAACCTCGGCTCCCATAGGAGCGCCTGTATACATAGGATCCAGTGGATACCAGCCACGCGAGTGCATGAGATCAAATATTTGTTTCTGGGTAGTCAACTCTTCGTTGTTAATCTGAATCAGCGTGTTGCGCACACGATCATTGGCCGCTTCCAGCACTGCCGTATGATAACCTGTGGAAATTGTTTTAGTGCCAATGAGCATATCAGTCAAGATGTCTCGATCGCTAAATTCCATTACTCACATAACCTCCTTCTTGTTTTCAAAACTAATGCCGCGCCGTACCGGAAAGGCCGGCTTCCTGAAGCAAGCTGCTCAAGGCATTAACGTGCCTTGAGCCCTTATCCACACACTGCTGGAGTAATCCTAAAATGGCTGGATCGCGGCTCTGGTTGAGGTAAAAACGAGCCTTTTTGGCACAAAGCTCCTCCGCCTTAAGCTGCTCTGAAACATGGAGTTTCTCCATTTCTGTCATTTGCCAGTGATGCATATATTCACCTCCTCCGACATAGATCGGAGTTAGTATTTTTCAAAAGAGCGTGTTTTTATGCCTGATCCTTGAAAACTATTTAACAACTGTCACAGGGCACTGGCATAAATGCAGCACTTTGTGACTTACGCTCCCCAGTAGGGAACTGCTTTCATCTCCATACCCCCTGCTGCCTATGATCACCAGGTCATAACCACCTTCCTGGGCAAATTTGCAGATGGCTGAAGCGGCGCTTCCCCTGGCAATGGCTTTTTGTATATTTGAACTCTTCTGCCCAAGGATTTTGTCAATTTTCTCAAAAACATTATTTGCTCTGGTTTCAATTTCCTTGTCCAACTCTTTTTGCTGTATCCAGGCACAAACGTCAGGCTCGGGGAACAAATCATAACATGACGGACCCACATACAATGCTGTAATCTGGATTTGCGAACTGAGTTTTCTTAAACTCAACGCGTAACTGACCGCCCGCAGGGAACTTTCGGAACCGTCTACCGCCACTACAATACGTCTCATACCTTCTTTAAACCCCCTTAAGTCTTTCATAAAGCCGGCCAGTTAATATATCCTGGCTTTTTTTATTAAGAATCTTCCACAAAAAAATAAGAAAATCCTGCTTTAAGCAGTTATTTGATCATCAATCTGCGCATTAAATAAAACGGAAGGGGGAATAAAACAATTACCGCCGCCGCCACCCAGACCAGATCCCAGACCAGGTGTATACCTACCTGACCCAAAATTATGCCGCGAACAAGATTAACAAGGTGATAAAGTGGACTAAGCCAGGCGGCTTTCTGGACTATTGCGTGCAATCCTGTCAAAGGGAAGAAAACACCCGAAAACAGAAACAAAGGAGTCATGAACAGGGAAAAAAAGTAATTAAAACTCTCAATATAAGGAACAAGACCCGTCCAGATAATGGACAGGATAGCAAACAACAACCCGCCCAAAGCCATGACCACAGGTACCAACAAGGCCCATGACGATTCCACCAGCCCCAGGATAAATATAACCAGCAGGATTACAACACTATACAATACACTCTTAAAAGTCCCGTAGAGAAGTTCGCCGGCTATTACATCATCAATACTTACCGGGGTGGCCACCATGGCCTGAAAAGTTTTTTGAAACTCCATCCGGATGAAAGTACCGTAGGTGCATTCATACGCAGTGGCAAATACGGCAGATGAAGCAACCAAACCTGGCGCTAAGTATTTCAAATAAGGAATTCCTTCTATTGGTTGAACATAAGCTCCCAGACCAACCCCTAAAGCGGTCAGGTAAAGCAATGGTTCAACAAAGTTAAAAGCTACATTCACCTTCCAGTTGCGGCTGAAGACAATTAAATGCCGGCGGAAAACCGGCCACAACAGTGGCGAAATATTTATTTTCATTTTAGTCTCTCGCTTCAAGGACAATTGACAGCGGTTTTGCTATCTCTTTTTATGCCTTAGTCCTGCAATTTTCTACCGGTCAGCTTGAGAAACACATCTTCCAGAGTGGCCGGATGTACTATCATTTCCTCACTGGAGCTTGTTTCCACTATCTCTTCACCCGCCTGTTCAGATACCAGTTGGTGAGGATTACCTTCCACCAGAATTTCTCCCCGATCCATGATCACCAGGCGATCACAAAGCTGGCTGGCTTCCTCCATGTAATGAGTCGTCAGAATCAATGTTACACCTTGTTCCTTGAGCTGACGCAACCGCTGCCATACCATATGCCGGGCCTGGGGATCCAAACCGGTGGTAGGCTCGTCCAGGATCAGCAGGTCAGGTTTATTAATTAACGCCCGTGCAATAGTCAACCGCCGTTTCATTCCGCCGGAAAGAGACTCCACTCTTTCCTTCGCTTTGTCGGCAAGCCCAAAGAACTCCAACAATTCTTGCGCCCTATTCCTGGCCTCACTACCGGAAATATTAAAAAAACTGGCGTACACCAGCAAATTTTGCAGCACCTTCAAATCCGGGTCCAGGTTGTTTTCCTGCGGCACTACTCCTAAGCGTCGCTTGATGTCTCTTATTTTAGTCCGCACATCCATGCCGAGAACAGTTAATTTCCCGGCGCTGACAGGCGAAAGACCATAAATCATTTTCACCGTAGATGTCTTACCGGCTCCGTTAGGCCCTAGAAAACCAAAACATTCCCTGGCTTTGATCCGGAAATTTATCCCCCGCACTGCCTGCAGTCCGTCGTATTCCTTCACCAGGTCTTCAGCTGCGACAACATCCAAGGTACCACCCACCCCCATTTGCCGGGTCACAGGATCAGCGCCTTGCCTTCAACACTTTCATTGACTGCTCCAGTCCGTCAATTGTTAACTCGAACATGGGAAATACACGGCTGATAATCTTTATTGTCTCGTACCCCAGGGTAGCAGGCCAGTAACTGTTGGGGATGGGGTTCAACCAGGCCGCATGCTTAAAGTGGGCAGCCAGCCTTTGCAGCCACACCAGGCCGGGTTCCTCATTGTAATCTTTCCAACTTATGGTGCCGCCGGTCATCATCAACTCACCCGTAGACATGCTGGCATCTCCCACCAGAATCAACCGGTAATCCTGACTTAAGTTGTTTAATACCTCCGCCGTGGGCACGGAAGCGTCTTCTCTACAGGAAGGATCAAGGTAAAGCCGCTGATAGATGCAATTGTGGAAGTAATAAAACCGGGTATCCTTAAAATGGCTTACCTTGCCGGCAGCATTGAAAAGCCGGCTGCACAAACTGGAGTAAGGATTCATGGAGCCACCGGAGTCCATCATCAGAACAAGCTTAATTATATTTTTTTTCGGCCGCTCCCAAACCAACTCCAACTGCCCCGCCTTCTGGCAGGTAGCGTCAATAGTGCCCTCCAGATCCAGTTCATCCCTTGGCCCTTCCATATTATGGCTCAGTTCACGCAGTTTGCGCAAAGCTACCTCAAACTGCCGTGTACTGAGGGTTTCATCAGTACGAAAATCACGGTAACGGCGTTGGGCGGCAACCTTAACTGCAGAGCGGTTAACCGATTCCCCACCGATTCGCAAACCCGCCGGGTGATACCCGGAATGGCCGAAAGGAGAGGTTCCTCCCGTACCAATCCAGTGTCCTCCCCCATGATGTTCTTCTTTTTGTTGGGCCAGCCGTTCTTCCAGCGCCTTGCGCATTTCTTCCAGATCCCAGGGGGCAAACGGCTGGCGCTGCCGGGCATCTACCTGCAAGGGAGGTAATGACTTCTCCAGCCACTTCAACACTCTTTCCGCAAGCTCAGGAGAAGTTTCCACATTTTGAAAATACCGGAAAAAGGCCATGTCAAAGCGGTCGTAATAGGTTTCGCTTTTAACCAGCACCGCGCGCGCCAGGTAATAGAAACCATTAAGACTGGCCCCGGCCAGCCCTTTGTTAAGAGCCTCCATCATCGTCATCCATTCTGTCAGGGAAACAGGAACACCTTCATTACGCAAGGTATTAAAAAAGCCTGTAAACATACCCACTCACCTTCAATATCCACGGCGCGTGTGGATGGAAGTAGCTTTCTGTTGAAGCCCTCCTGACTGCAGCCGGCGAAGAACTAACTCAAAATCCTGATTTTTCTTGAGCAGCACACCCAGAAAGGGTATTTCGGCACAAATCCGCTGGTAGGAAATACCGCCTACTACCAGGGCCTGTGTCCAGTCCAGCAACTCACTTGTGCTGGGCTTTTTCTGCAAGCCATTGACACTCCGCAACCAGTAAAAAGCAGCCAATGCTTCTTCTAAAAGAGCCTTTTCCAGATCAGGAAAATGCACCCGCACAATCCTGGCCATCATTTCTTCATCCGGAAAGTCAATATAATGAAAAATACAGCGTCGCAGGAAAGCATCAGGCAATTCCTTTTCGGCGTTGCTGGTAATCACCACCGCCGGGCGCTGCCTCGCCTGTATTGTTTCTTTGGTTTCAGGAATGTAGAAGTTCATAATGTCCAGTTCCCATAACAGGTCGTTGGGAAATTCCAGATCAGCCTTGTCGATTTCATCAATTAATAATACTAGCTGTTCATCTGAAACAAAGGCTTCCCCCAGTTTGCCCAATTTGATATATTGCTTGATCTCGGATACGTCTTGATCGCCAAATTGACTATCGTACAAACGCTGGACCGTGTCGTAGACATAAAGACCTTCCTGAGCCTTGGTAGTAGACTTGATATTCCAGATGATTAGGGACAATCCCAGGGAATCTGCAATGGCTTTGGCCAACATGGTTTTACCCGTGCCGGGCTCCCCTTTAATTAAAAGCGGCCTGCCTAAAGCCACGGAGATGTTCACGGCATTACGCAATTCGTTCGAGACCAGGTAATCTGCGGTACTGTCAAATGCGGGCATCCTCTCCACAAAAAATCCTCCTTTGTTTATCTATTTCTCTTGGAACATTATAGCACCTTCCCCTGTGATCAACAAGAGTTCGTTAACGATCCATAATATCCCTGCATTTACCCTTCCCTTGTGCCGGTATCTTCAGATTTAAGTTTTTCCATGATTTCTTTCAGCTTGCGGTAGGTTAAATCCAGCCCCTCGGAGATAACGCGTACGTCGCCCAAAACAGGCATAAAGTTTGTATCGCCGCTCCAGCGGGGCACAATGTGCACATGGAAGTGGCCCGGTATACCTGCTCCGGCAATTTCACCCAAATTAATGCCTATATTAAAGCCGTCGGGGTTAAAAGCAAACTGCAGCAGTTTTACCATCTGCCGTGTAACCTGGCCCACTTCCAGCAACTCGCTGTCTGTAAGCCCGGTAAAATCTCCTGTATGCCGGCCGGGAGCGACCAGCAAGTGGCCGTTGTTATAAGGATAAAGGTTAAGCAAAACAAAAACTTCTTTGCCGCGGAAAAGCAAGTAATTAGCCGCATCATTATTAGAGTGCAGCTTTTCACAAAAAATGCAAGCTGTGCCGTGATCCTGCCCAATATATTCTGTGCGCCAGGGTGCCCAAATACGTTCCACAAAAATACCTCCCTCGAAAATAGATTTTG
>DMIY01000111.1 GCA_003457075.1 Desulfotomaculum sp.
ACAATGGCAGGGGAGAGTTTTGTCTTTGAATTGTTAACCACTTCTAATTAGTAGGTTGACAATTATTTAAAGGAGGGGGTTTTTTGTTTACAGAACTGGTTTTTGATGCGGGTAAAAAGGTTTTGGATGGTGGCGAGATTACCGTTGAAGAAGCCCGGCAGCTTGCCAGCCTGGAAGGGGGTGATATTCCCTTTTTGCTTGCCGTGGCAAACAAGGTGCGGGAAAAGTATGCCGGCAGCGGGGTGGACTTTTGTTCCATAATAAATGCCCGCTCCGGACACTGCAGTGAGGACTGTGCTTTCTGCGCCCAGTCTGCCCACCACTGTGCCGAAGTGGAGGTTTACCCTTTACTTGAGGTTGACGAAATGGTGCGGG
This sequence comes from Desulfotomaculum sp., assembly GCA_003457075.1. Lineage (GTDB taxonomy): Bacteria > Bacillota > Desulfotomaculia > Desulfotomaculales > Nap2-2B > UBA4053. The sequence continues at coordinate 376 of DMIY01000111.1, forward strand.
CAGCAAAAGAAGCTGAAAAAGAAGGGATTGATCGTTTCAGCATTGTTACCAGCGGCAGGGGCGCCGGGGGGGAGAAGGAATTTACTAAGATTCTTGAGGCGGTAAGGCGTATGAGGGGCGAAACCAGCTTAAGAATCTGCGGTTCTCTTGGTATTATCAGTTTTTCCGAGGCTGTGGTCTTAAAAGAGGCAGGCTTGAGCCGCTACCACCACAATCTGGAAACCAGCCGCAGTTTTTTTAAAGAAATATGTACGACCCATACTTTCGAAGAAAGGGTGGCCACCATCAAGGCTGCCCAACAGGCAGGTTTAGAGTGCTGTTCCGGCGGGATCATCGGGATGGGGGAAACTATTGAGCAGCGGATAGAGCTTGCTTTTATCCTGAAAGAGCTAAACGTGAACTCTGTGCCCATTAATATTCTTAATCCCATTAAAGGCACCAGGCTCTTCGATCAAAGGCCTCTACTTCCCATGGAGATAGTAAAGATGATGGCGATTTTCCGCCTCATTCTTCCGGATAAAGAGCTGCGCTATGCCGGCGGGCGGGAGGTTAACTTAAGAGAATTGCAGGCTCTGGGCCTGCTCGGCGGCATTAATGGCATGCTTACCGGCGGCTATCTTACCACTGGTGGCCGGCATGCGAATCAGGACCGGCAAATGGTGGCTGATCTCGGCATTGGGCGGCGAAAGGGGTAGGGTATGGAGTATTTGGCAGCAGAATTAAGATCCTTGCAGGAAGCCAAGCGCTATCGTCAGTTGAAATGGTTTGACGGGCCTCAGGCAGCCCGCACGGTGGTTGACGGCCGGCCCTGCATCCTGCTTGCGTCTAACAATTATCTGGGTTTGACTGAACATCCGGCTGTAAAAAATGCCGCCGTCCAGGCTGTTGCCCGGTGGGGCACGGGAGCAGGCGGTTCGCGCCTGGTCACCGGCAACTACAGTCTGCACCGTGAACTGGAGGAAAGAATTGCCCGTTTTAAAAGAACACAAGCGGCAATTGTATTTAACTCCGGATACATGGCCAACCTGGGTACGATCAGTGCTCTGGCCAGCCCGGAGGATGCCGTGATCAGCGATGAATTAAACCATGCCAGCATCATTGACGGTTGCCGGTTGGGCAGGGCCCGCGTTATGATATACAGGCATAAGGATATGACCCAACTGGAAAATATTCTGGGGCAATCCTGTAGCTACCGCAGGCGCCTGGTGATTACCGACGGTGTTTTCAGCATGGATGGGGATCTTGCTCCCCTGCCGGAAATTGTGGCTCTGGCCAAAAGATACCGTGCCCTGGTAATGGTGGACGATGCCCACGCCACCGGTGTTTTTGGCGGCCGGGGAGCGGGCACGGTCGAGCATTTTAACCTGGAGGGCAGGGTAGGTATTCAGATGGGTACCTTAAGCAAGGCCCTGGCCAGCGCCGGCGCCTATGTGGCAGGGGAAAGCAGGTTAATTGATTACTTGCGAAACCGGGCCAGAAGCATTATTTTTTCTACCGCTCTGCCGCCGGCGGCAGTAGGAGCAGCCATAGCGGCTATTGACACGGTGGAGAAACACCCGGAAATACGTACAAAGCTGCATGATAATGCCCGTTTCCTGCATACGGGATTAACCCGGCTGGGCTTCCGGATTCTTGCGGGGGAGTCACAGATAATTCCCATCCTGGTTGGAGATGATGCCATGACCATAGCTATGTCCCGGGCGCTTTTCGAGCGCGGCGTATTTGTTACCGGAATCCGTCCTCCGTCTGTACCGCCTGGTACCAGCCGGTTGAGGGTGACGGTAATGGCCACCCACACCAGGGAGGATCTTGAACAGGCCCTGAATGCCTTTGAAGGGGCCGGTAAGGAGGTTGGTTTATTTTGAAAACAAAAGGTTTCTTTATCACCGGTACTGATACGGAGATAGGGAAAACGGTGGTTGCGGCCGGGCTGGCCGGCTGCCTGAAACTTAAGGGGATTGATGTTGGGGTTATGAAACCTGTGCAGAGCGGCTATAAAAGCTCTGCTGACGGGCGTCTGGTTGGGGATGCCCTGCTGATGGCCCGGGCTGCAGAAGTTGACGACGATCCGCTGCTGGTTAACCCCTACTGTCTGGAAGAGCCTTTAGCGCCCCGGGTGGCGGCCGAACTGGCCGGAGTAAGCCTGGACCCGGGTAAAATAATGCAGGCTTACCGGGAGCTTCAACGAAGGCGCCAGTTTATGCTGGTTGAGGGTGCGGGTGGAATTCTGGCGCCGTTAACCGGCAAGTTGATGGTGGCGGATTTAATAATAATGATGGGGCTGCCGGTGATTATCGTGGCCAGTGCCGGACTGGGAATGGTAAACCATACTCTTTTAACCATATCCCATGCTAAAAGCAGGGGAATTCCCATAGCCGGAGTGATTATCAATAATTTGAAAAAAGCAGGAATGGCAGAAAAAACTAACCCGTCTTTGATTGCTGAATTGAGCGGGGTTCCCCTGCTGGGAGTAATACCTTATGTTCGGAAT
>DMIY01000152.1 GCA_003457075.1 Desulfotomaculum sp.
TGAATTTCTTTGGCCATTATAAAAGCTGGTGGTAGTAAGCCAGCAAACGATAATTTATTTAGAAGCCGCACCTGAAAAAAACCGGTTAAGTGATTGAGAAAACCAGGATGGGAAACTCTCCGGTCAGGATTTGGGGTTTAAAAATAATTCGTCAAACGATGGAACTTTTTCTTTCTTTAAAACGTCTATTATAGTAAAGGCATTCGAGATTCTTCTCCTTTTTCCAAAGGAAGAATCTAAGCACAAATTCCTGTCCGGTTTCCTGTTACACTACCCGGAAACAGGGGGTATAATCTATTGAAAGGGTTTTTAAGCAGGCCGAAAGCACTGTTTTGGGCAGCGTTTTTATTATTGGTGGTATTCTGGACTTTAACTCTAAGCGGCAAAATAATTCCGGGTGCGGCGCAAACCAAACCGGCACTGGAATTGTCCCGTCTTTTTACTGATTTACACAAGGATTACTGGGCATACAATACCATTAATCAACTAGTGGAAAGAAGCTTGCTCATTGGCTACCCGGATGGAACTTTTCGTCCGGACAACATCCTTTCCAGAGCGGAGTTTGCAGCCCTCCTGGCCAGAGCAGCAGGTTTAGCCCTCGAGCCAGTGGACAAGCCTGCTCATCAGGACGTCGGGCTTTCCATTTGGTATGCCCGTGTGGTTGGCGCTACATATAAATACATAGGGGATTTTGCCGGCCCTGCCGGCAGCCGTTTGTTTAAGCCTGGCAAACCAATTTTAAGAGAACAAGCTATAGCTGCTTTTCTGAAAGCAAGGAATGACGACAACAAAATACCCATCAATCAGAATATCTTAGCTGCTAAATTCAAAGACTACCGGAAAATAACGCCCGAGTACCGGAGCATGCTTGCCTGGGCAGTGGAACAAGGCCTGGTGGTGGGCGATAATGAGGGCGCTTTCCGTCCCCAAGGGATACTTACCAGGGCTGAAGCTGCCGCCTTAGTTACCAGGCTGTTTCCCAAAATCGAGATATCCATCAAAGCTTTCTTGGAATCCGGGAAACTGGTTCCTCTGGACAGTACCGAACCGCAATATAAACAATTAGTCGATAAACTGCAGCAGGATTATCCGGTTATTGCCGTCGAGCAAACTCCCGTTAAATTGCAGTATTACGCCGGTGATTTCCCCCCGGTAGGAGGAAGCAAAGAAAAGGCATTGTATGTTTTCGTTGCTGTTGATCCTTTAAAGTATTTCACTTTCAGCGATGTAGACTTTAAAAACAAGCCGGATGCCGTAGCTGAGTTTAACGAGGCAATAGCGCTTGAGGCGAACAGCATCTTTCCGGACAAGCAGGTGATGGTTTTAATCGGCTACACAAATACGCTATATTACGACCCTCATGGGGTTTATGAGGCTCGTTTCATAAGTTACAACAAATCAGAGCAGGCCTGGCAGGTTATTCGCTACTACACCGGTGTGCGGGTTCAAGAAAGCAAGATATTAGAAAAATGGAGGGGTGAATAAGAAGGAATCATCCACGGGAAACAAAAGACGCCGCCATATAGCCAGTCCCCGTAGCTGCAAGATGCTTCGTTATAAAAAACCGTTTTAAAAGCTTGCTTTTGCTAAACAAAAGAGGTATTATTTTTATATAATGAAAGCAAACATTGCGATTATAGAAAACCTTTGCAAAAAGTGCGGACTCTGTATTCATTTCTGTCCCCAAAAGGTCCTGGTTTTTGATTCCAACGGTTATCCATCCGTTGCTCACCCTGAAAAATGCACAGGTTGCCGACTGTGCTTTTACCGTTGTCCGGACTTTGCGCTGGAGGTGGAGTCAGAACTTGACAAAAAACCAGTTTCTCTCAGGTAACGAAGCCTGCGTTCTGGCAGCCATCAACGCCGGAGCTGGTTTTTTTTCCGGCTACCCGATCAGCCCGGCTACCGAAATTGCAGAAATGCGCTCTACTCTTATGCCCGCTAATAACGGCATATTCATCCAGATGGAAGATGAAATTGGAGCCATAGCTGCTGTTATAGGAGCCAGCCTTGGTGGAACAAAGGCATTTACCGCCACCAGCGGGCCGGGCCTGGCCCTGATGCAGGAAAACATAGGCTTTGCAGCAATGGCCGAGGTACCATGTGTAATCATCAATGTTCAGCGTTTCGGTCCCAGTACGGGGATAGCAACTAAACCCGCCCAAAGTGATGTAATGGCCGTCCGGTGGGGCAGTCCGGGCGACCACAGCCTTATTGTGCTGGCGCCTTCTTCCGTACAGGAATGCTTCAATCTCACAGTCGAAGCTTTTAATTTATCGGAACGCTTCCGCACACCCGTGATCGTGCTCTTTGACGCTGTCATCGCCCATCTACGTGAGAAAGCAGAAATTAAGGAACCAAAAGAGCTTAAACTTTTTCAGCGAAAAAAACCATCCGGTTTGATCAACACGTATTTACCTTATCGCCCCGTACACAACGATATTCCTGTTCTCTCCAACTTCGGTGATGAACATATCCTGCGGGTTACCGGTCTTGTCCATGATGAAGGAGGTTACTCAAGCTCCCACCCGCAAACAGCCGAAGAACTTGTTCAGCGACTGGCGAGAAAGATAGAAAACTACCAGGAAGAACTTCCCCCGCCGGTTTTCTACGGCAAGCCGGATGCCGAAATAATGGTCATCTCTTACGGTATTTCAGCACGTGCCGCACACGAAGCAGTTTTCAGAGTCAACAAAGAAGGGTTGTCATCGGGAATGCTCCAACTTTGCACTTTATGGCCTTTTCCCCAGGAAATAGTGAAAGAAACCTGTACTGCGGCAAAAAATATCCTGGTTGCAGAAATGAACCGCGGGCAGATCCGGCAGCAGGTACTGACCTGCGGCTTTCCACCAGAAAAAGTAAAAGGTGTAAACAAGCTGAACACAGAGGTAATTACTCCCACCGAAATCGTATCTGCCATCAAAGAGGTACATAAGAATAATGTCCACAATTGACTATAAGCAATATCTGGCGACAGATCGACTCCCTCATCTCTGGTGTTCCGGATGTGGCAACGGGGTCATTTTAAAGACGATTTTGATAGTTCTGGCCGAACTGGGCTGCCCGGTTGAAAAGACTCTTCTGGCCACCGGCATAGGTTGCTCCGGACGGGCTGGAGATTACGTCCGCTGTCACCGGTTTCAGGGCACCCACGGACGAACACTGGCTTTCGTTACAGGAATAAAACTGGTTCGACCGGAGATCACAGCCATCTGCCTGATGGGCGATGGCGATTGCGCCGCCATAGGCATGGGTCATTTCATTCACGCTGCCCGCCGCAACCTGGATGTCACTGCCCTGGTTATTAACAACCTTAACTACGGCATGACCGGGGGCCAGTTTTCACCATTAACACCTTTGAAGGGCATCACCAGTACATCCCGTTCCGGCAAAATAGAACCTGCCGTGGATATATGTGAACTGGCAGCCCTGGCCGGGGCAAATTATGTTTCCCGCTCCACCGTTTATCACGTTTCAGAAATGAAAAGATTCTTTTCTGAAGCCATCCAGAAAAAAGGATTCTCGCTGGTGGAGATTTTATCACCATGTCCCACTTACTACGCCCGTTATAACAAGATAGGAAGCGCCATCCACCAGTTGGAATGGCTAAGAGACAGGGTATTTCCAAAAGAAGAATATGATCAAATGAATGATGCCGAAAAGGAAAATTGTTTCTGGCGAGGCAAGCTTATCGAGAAGAATTTCCCTGATTTACTATCCAGGTATGCCCTGGAAGAAAAGGATGGTTAGAACAATGCGTAAAACATGGCGCATTATTTTAATCGGCTCCGGCGGTCAGGGGCTCGGGGTAGGGGGTAAAATATTGGCCGAAGCGGCAGTTTTGCAAGGATTACACGCTGCCCACAGCCAGACATATGGCGCCAGCGCCCGGGGTGGCTTCAGCCAATCCGGAGTAATCATCAGTAGTCAGGAAATCCTGTTCCCCTTGATCGAAAAGCCAGATCTGCTGGTAGTGCTGGCAGAAAAAGCATACGGTATGATCACCACCTTCCTTCATCCAGACACAATTCTGGTTTACGACCTGGATTACGCACCCTGCCCCATCGGTAGAACAGCGAAAAACAACGCCTACGGATTCCAAATGCTCAAAAAGGTCCGTGAAATATTTGATGAAAGAGGAATTGCCATCGTTGCCCTGGGTATCCTTGCCGGTCTTTGGATACCGGAGGAACAAGAAAGCATCCTGCTCGCCATTGATAAAAACTTTTCCGGAACTTCTGCTCTAAAAAATCGCCAGTGTTTTAAAGAAGGTCTACAAATGGCGGAAAGAACATCTGTTGTTGATAGTCAATAGATTTGGCCACCTAACTGCAAATAAAATCGACCCTCTTCTTAAAAAGCATATGTTGAATTAAAACCATA
>DMIY01000117.1 GCA_003457075.1 Desulfotomaculum sp.
GGCAGGTGGAAGTTGGTAATCATGGCATCAGTAACTTTAAAACAGTATCCCGGATAGATAAAAAGATCCGTCCAGCCTTTGCCGGGAGATAAGTAACCGCCTTCCCGGGCCGCCGTTTCCAGACAGCGGACGGTGGTGGTGCCTACAGCCACTACCCGCCCCTCTCTTTCCCTAACCGCTTTTACGGCCCGGACAGTTTCCTCACCGACTTCGAATTGCTCGGCGTGCATGTAGTGTCCGGTAATATTTTCCGCCGTTACCGGCCGGAAAGTCCCCAAACCCACATGCAGCAGGATAGTCCTGATCTCTACCCCTTTCCTGCGGATTTTTTCCAGCAGTTCTTCAGTAAAATGCAACCCGGCGGTAGGAGCCGCTACTGACCCCTCCTGCCGGGCGTATACTGTCTGGTACCGCCGGGGATCACCAGCATATTCCTTTATGTAAGGAGGTAGAGGCATCCTGCCTGTTTCCTGCAGCAAATTTTCAAAAGAGCCTTCGTAAGAAAACTCTATTACCCGGCCGCCAAACTCAGTAGCACCTAGGATCACTCCGGTGAACAACCCGTTGCCGAAAGCCAGGCGGGTAAAAGGTTTTGCCCGTTTCCCGGGACGCACCAGCGCCTCCCACCTGCGGGAACAAAGGGGCTTGAGCAGGAGCACCTCGACTTCCGCCCCGCCTGCCGGCTTTCTGCCGGTTAACCGGGCCGGAATTACCCTGGTATCATTGATCACGAGAAGATCTCCCGCCTTCAAGTAATCTACCACATCTTTGAAAAGCCGGTGGGCTACACCCGGCTTTTCTCTGTAAATTACCATCAGGCGCGATTCATCACGGCGCGGAGCAGGCTCCTGGGCGATCAACGCCGCCGGCAGGTAATAATCAAAGTCGCTTGTTTTCACTCCTGGCCTCCATAATTACCGGACAATGCAATACCCGTATAATAGTATTTCAAGATGTCCCGGTAACTATAACCCTGCCCGGCAAGACCAAGGGCACCGTATTGAGACATTCCCAGGCCGTGTCCATAACCGTTGCCTTCAAAGGTTACCCTCAAGAGCTTTTGCTGCTGGTCGACTTCCTTCTGCATGGTAAAAAACGCACTTTTTAAGCCCAGGGCAACCCGCACGGCATTGGCGTTGTATACTTCTTTAACCACTGAATTATCATCTATGTCCAGTCCTTTGACGGCCAGCCGTTTAACCCGCTTACCTGTAGAGGTACGCTCCAGTTCCAATAAATCTTCCACCTGGCTGAACTGATAATCCTTAGAGTTAAGCTGGCTTATTAATTGGTCTATTGAATAAGCAACTTTCCAGTTGTAATACTTGTCATTAAAATCAGCCGGATCGGGCCTGGCGCGCAGGTAATCCACAGAGTTTTTCCAGACGTCTTCGCTGTTTTCAGTGGTCCCCCCGCTGCTGCTGTGGAAAACGGCATCCACGGGCAGCCCCCGATAGGTCATGATCAAGCCCCGTGTCTCTTCCACGGCGCGGGTGGTGGCCGGATTTTCCCCATCGTAACCCTTATAGACCTGGCTGCTTTGCGTGGCCAGGAGATCGAACCCGTACCTGCCGTAGGACCCCAACTGGGCCAGAGCGTAGCTGCGGGCGGCTACCGCCTGTGCTTTTAATGCCTCTGCCGGCCAGGACGCCGGCATTTCGGAAGGCACTACGCCATACAGGTATTCTTCAACGGGCAGTTCGTTGATTGCCGTCAGACCCTGTTCGTCCCGGCGAACTTCCAGGTTGCCCCGGTAGCGCTGGCCGCGTCCCTCGCTATAAAGAACCAACAGATTTTGACCGCCAGGTTGACCTGCCTCAACCTGCCCCTGTGCGGATAAAATGTTTAAACCAGAAAAGTTCCGTAAAGAAACACTCCGGTTGCCGGCCCCCAGGGCGATCATTCCCTCTCCGCTGCTGCGATTTACCAACGCCCCACTGCCGGAAAGAACAGCCACCTGGTACTTATTTTCACGTACCTGAAGGGCGCCGGTAAAAGTATTTACCAAAACACCGTTCCTTAGAAGTTCAAGCTGGTTGCCGCTGGTTCGTACCTGCCATCTTTCACCCGGCCGGGGAACGGCCACCGCCTGTTTGCTTCCCGTGTCGATGATCTGGTAACTGCCTTCGATAGCGAATTCTACCACCGGAACCAGCTGCATCAAACCAACCCGGACGGTACCGGGCTCGATCAGAACTTCTCCCGCCGCCGCCATTGCCGGCCAAAGCAGAAAAACCAGCAGAAGCGACATCCGCGCCGTTCGCCAACGGAGACGGCCAGGATAAGTCCCCTTAAACATCATCTTCAACATAGTTTAGCCTCCAATTAACTGCTGAACATTTGCTTTAAGTTTTCTTCGACATCCGGCCGGGAATTTCCTGCCGGAGAAAGGAGAAAAAACCAGGTTCTCCTCATGATCGAAAAAAAATGAAAAACTGTGTCTACAGGCCTGTTCTAAAATTTTTGCCGAAAGAAGAACGGAAACATAGTTCAAGCATAGAACAAGAAAAGCAAGAGCGAAGCAAGAGGGACATTCTTCTTGCTTCCTCGATTTGACACAGGTATTGCTTCTGGTGAATTTGACGATGGAGGAAATGGCCCGATGGCAGAAAATCCTTTAGTGGGAATGGTAATGGCTACCATGCTTGAGGCAACTTCCATGATAGAAAAGGCTTCGCTTGCGAAGATTGCTGATCAACCCTTTCTCCTTTATCAAGGCGAAGACCTCGTTTTGGTGATTTCCGGCGTGGGAAAGACTAATGCTGCAATGGCAACCACCTACTGTTGTCTTAAGTATTCTCCTTTCTGGATCTGTAATTTGGGTGCCGCTGGAGCAACGGACTATTTATACCAGCCAGGAGAGATCTACCATATCGTCAAAGTAATCGAATATGACCGGCCTCATCTGCGATCAGATTCTCCCCGGATTTATCTCCCATATATCTTACCTGGATTTAAAACTGCAACGCTCGCTACCCAAGACAGGCCGGTTATTGATCAGGAAGCGCGCAAGGAAATTGCTCCCCTGGCTGACCTTGTGGATATGGAAGCGGCTGCTGTCATCCAGGCGTGCCGGAAATTTGCCACCCCCTGCGTGGTCTTCAAGTTCGTAAGTGATACGCCTGCGCACTCTCGCCACGACGAGATTGTAGCCCATATAAAATATTACCGCAGTCTCCTCAGTGATTTCTGCTCAAAGTCAGTGATACCCGCTATCAGAAGATTGCCGCGTCACTGATTTCCAGAATAATTTTCTTCGGGAATTTTTTGATTTACAATGCCATTTTATAGTGATCGGTAAGCAGGCGATGAAGACTTAAGAAAATCCCGATCCTCATTCCCCTCCAAAATATTGATAAGCATTAAAACGGCTCAACAATATTTTCCTTTATGTGTGTTATAATTAAAAAAGCATTATAAAGGTCAGGAGTAAAAAGGAGGTTAAAATCGTGAAGAGCGAAATTCCCGTGGAGGAAGCCTACCGGCTAATCAACCCCGGCTGCGTGGTGCTGGTCACGTCGGCCTACCGGGACAGGGCCAACGTGATGACGCTGGCCTGGCAGAGCCCCCTTTCCAGGCGCCCACCCCTGGTTGGGATCTCCGTCGCCCAAACACACTTTACCACCGAGCTAATTATGGCCAGCGAGGAGTTTGCCCTCAATATTCCCGGCGCCGGCCTCTTCAAACAAGTGCAGCAATGCGGAAAAGTTTCAGGCCGGGAAAAGGATAAATTCAAGGAAACGGGCTTAACGCCGGCGGGGGCAAAAAAAATCCGCGCTCCTTTGATTGCGGAATGTCTAGGCTACCTGGAATGCGGGGTCGTCGACCGCCACAAGGCGGGCGATCACTTTTTCTTTGTGGGGGAAGTGCTGGCCGCCGGCGTTAAGAGTGATTTCTTTAGCGAGCGCTGGCAGGAGGTGGCCGAATTCATCCATCACCTGGGCGGAAAATGGTTCTACTTCAGCGGGCGCCGGGAAGAAATTTAAATTTACTCCCAGGCGCCCGGGGTACAGGGAGATGATCGTTTGTTCTACGAAGCTTTTCTAAAATTCATAGTCTCCCAAAAGACCCAAAAATATGCGAAAAAAATATTATACCGTTGCCCGTTGCAGGGCTTCTTCTAAAAAGCTGACTAACAGCTTTTTTTCCTGACCGTTGAATTCAGAAACATGCTTGTGAAATTTCCCTACCTTTGTTGTTATTGCAGTATTTATTGCCTCGCGCATATTTCTTACCATTGTGCCCAGTACGGCGCCTGTGAACAGGCTGAGCATCTGTTCCGGTTTGGGAGCCAGTTGGAGCAAGTTTTCGATTGACTGAATGCTCCGGTTACCCAGAGAACGGACGTAGACAATTAAAAGTGTAATGGTATAAGCGCTGAAAGTAATTGGTACTTCCAGCGTACGCATTTCCTCCAACAATTCCTCCATAATTTTTTTGGAGTCGATTTTTATTATGTTATCGAACATACTCAGCAGCCTTTCTTTTACCATCAACCAATCTTCCCCACCGCTAAGCTCTATCGTTTCTTCCTGTAGAATATGTTGGGCACGGTCTGTAGGCAGGAAAAAAACCTGTGAACGGCCGGAATTCCGTTCCTCACGGATTACTGCGTATTCGATATTCAACAGGCCTTCACTTTCCAGTTCACTTAGTATATCGTAGGCTGTCCATTTGCTGACTCCTAACGCCTGGGCTACAGTTGTATAATGTACCGGCTGTCCTGTGTCCTGGTACAGTGTATTGGTTTTAGAAAGAAACTCCCTGCGACGTTTAGTTAAGGCCACTATCTAACTTCCTCCTATCTGAACCAGGATTTAGCAAAAGACTCAATTATAAGTTAATTTTAAATTATTAAGACATACTTGTCAAGATTCAAAAGGAAAGGAAAAATATTATTGACTTGAGGGCCGGGTTCTGATAAACTTGGAGAAACGATAAATAATCCTTTAAAGACGGTCCGGCGAGGCCGGTAAGGAACATAGTGAATTTACGTGTAGGAAAAACTATGTCTGCTTGCCGGTGGTAAGCAGACATTTTAGTGCAAGGGGGTAGGCAAAAAAAATGGCGGCAGGGATGCGGCAAAAAGCTCAGATACTGGACAAAGAAGGTATTCGCCGGGCTTTAGTCAGAATTGCGCACGAGATTATTGAACGCAACAAGGGTACGGAAAACGTCGCCTTGATTGGCATTCAGCGCAGGGGTGTGCCTTTAGCCGGGCGCTTGTGCGGTTATATCGAGGAAATCGAAGGCAAAACCGTTCCGGTGGGTGTGCTGGACATCACCCTGTACCGGGACGACCTGACCACCTTGAGTCACCAGCCCCTGTTGCGTCAGACTAATGTTCCGTTTCCGGTAAAAGATAAAAAAATTGTACTTATTGATGATGTAATTTATACGGGGCGGACCGTTCGGGCTGCTCTGGATGCGATCATAGACCTGGGCCGGCCGAGGATAATTCAACTGGCCGCGCTTATTGACCGCGGGCACCGTGAACTGCCGGTTCGTGCTGATTACGTGGGTAAAAATGTGCCGACTTCCGGCAGGGAAGTTGTGGCAGTGCGGCTGCAGGAGACGGATAATGAGGAAAGGGTGCTTATCCTGGAGAAGGATTAGGCAAGGGAGCATTTTCGGGAAAGGGGCGGCCGGATGAAGCTAAAAAGAAAAGATTTGCTGGGTCTTGCAGGACTGGAAACACAGGAAATCAATCTTATCCTGGATACAGCAGTTCCCATGAAGGAAATTGCTTCCCGGCCGGTTAAAAAAGTACCCGTTTTACGCGGCCGCACCATAGTGAATATCTTCTATGAGCCCAGTACCCGCACCCGCGTTTCCTTTGAATTGGCTGCCAAGCACTTAAGCGCCGACAGTATAAATATCCCGGCCGCAGCCAGCAGCGTAGTCAAGGGCGAAAGCATAAAAGATACTGCCCGTACCATTGCGGCCATGGGAGCAGATGTGGTGGTAATCCGTCACCCGCTGGCCGGAGCAGCGCAATTGCTGGCCGGGACGGTGGAGGCGGCAGTTATCAATGCCGGCGACGGGGCACGTGAGCATCCTACCCAGGGCCTTTTGGATATGTTCACCGTGCGGGAGAAAAAAGGTACTCTGGCGGGGCTTAAAGTGGCCATTATCGGAGACATTTTACACAGCCGCGTGGCCCGCTCGAATATATGGGGATTTTTGAAGATGGGAGCGCAGGTGGCAATTTGTGGTCCTGCTACCATGATGCCGCCGGAGATCAATCGTACCGGCGCGGTGGTTTATCACCGGATAGAGGATGCGCTGGAGGGCGCCGATGTAATAATGATGCTGCGCATCCAACGGGAAAGGCAAAAGGCGGGTCTTTTTCCCAGCCTGCGGGAGTACAGCCGTTTATTTGGTTTGAATCGAGAGAGGTTGTTCCTGGCCAAACCGGATGCCCTGGTGATGCACCCTGGTCCTGTGAACAGGGGGGTAGAAATTACTGGGGAAGTGGCCGATCACCCGCGATCGGTAATCAATGAACAGGTGACTAACGGCGTGGCGGTACGGATGGCTATTTTATACCTGTTTGCCGGGGGAGGAACAGATGATGAAGCTGCTGATTAAAGGCGGTAACTTGATTGACCCGGTGAAAAAAAGGGCGATTATTTCCGACGTGCTGGTTGACGGGGGCAAGATTGTCGCCACCGGCACAGATCTGGAAGTAGACGGGGCTATGGTGGTCAATGTGCCCGGCAAGCTGGTGGTTCCCGGCTTTGTTGATCTGCATGTGCACTTAAGGGAGCCCGGTTTTGAAGCCAGCGAAACTATTGCCACGGGAACTCTTGCCGCCGCACGGGGGGGGTTTACCAGTGTGGCCTGTATGCCCAATACAAATCCGGTAGCCGATAACAGTGCAGTTATTATTTTTATCCGGGCCAGGGCTAAGGAAAAGGGCGTGGTTAACGTTTTCCCCGTAGGGGCGATAACCACCGGCAGCAAGGGAGAAGAGCTTTGTGAGATGGCCGGTTTAAAGGAAGCGGGAGCAGTAGCTTTGTCAGACGACGGTCGTACCGTAGCCAATGCTGCCGTGATGTACCGGGCGATGCAATATGCCCGGATGATCGGTTTACCTATTATTGCCCACTGCGAGGATGTGAACCTCTCGGCAAAAGGGGTGATGCACGAAGGCTATGTTTCAACCATTCTGGGTCTTACGGGTATCCCGGCAGCCGCTGAGGAAGTGATGGTGGCCCGGGATATTATTTTGGCCGAAGCCACTGGCTGTCCTTTGCATATTGCCCATGTCAGCGCCGCCGGTTCGGTAAGGTTAATACGCCAGGCCAGGGCCAGGGGAGTAACCGTAACTGCGGAGGCGACACCTCATCATTTCACCCTCACCGATCAGGCTGTAGCCGGCTTTGACACCAATACCAAGGTAAACCCGCCCTTGCGCACTGCGGATGACGTGCAGGCCGTCCGGAACGGCCTGCGTGACGGTACTATTGACGTTATTGCCACTGACCATGCCCCCCACGCGCCGGAAGAAAAGGATGTGGAGTATGAAAATGCTCCCTTTGGTATGGCGGGCTTGGAGACTGCTGTCGGGCTGGTCTGGACGGAGTTGGTAAACACGGGCATCCTGACGCCCTGGGAGGCGGTGGCTAAAATGACGGTTAATCCTGCCCGTATTCTGGGTATTCCTAAAGGTGAACTGGTTTTAGGGGCAGATGCGGATATTACTGTTATTGACCCTGCCTGGGAAGAGGAAGTAGATCCCAAACAATTTGCCGGTAAAGGGCGTAACACTCCCTTTACCGGCCGGCTTCTGAAGGGGTTGCCTGTAATAACGGTTGTTGGTGGGAAAATTGTTTTTAAAAGGGGTGTTGAGTTTTAATGCAGGCAATATTGGCGCTGGAAGACGGCGCCATCTATACCGGACGGGCTTTTGGAGCAACAGGCAAACAGTGGGGAGAGGTGGTGTTTAACACCAGCATGACAGGTTATCAAGAAATTCTTACCGATCCTTCTTACTGTGGACAGATTGTAGTGATGACTTATCCCTTGATCGGCAATTACGGTATCAACAAGGAAGATTTTGAATCCCCAAGATCGTTTGTCAGAGGTTTCGTGGTTCATGAAGAATGCGAACAGCCCAGCAACTGGCGGGCCAGTTACCGCCTTGCCGATTTTTTGGCCCGGGAAGGGGTGATCGGATTAAGCGACGTCGACACCCGTGCCTTAACCCGTCACCTGCGTAACTACGGCGCCATGCGCGGGGTAATCAGTACTGAGAGTAACGTCCCGCAGGAACTGGTAGAAGAAGCCCGAGCCTGTCCTTACCTCACCGGGCAGGAACTGGTGCCTGCGGTCGCCACCAAAGAAACCTATATTTTAGAAGGCACAGGACACCGCGTGGCGCTGATCGACCTGGGCGCCAAGCTGAACATCATTCGCCACCTGCAAAAAAGAGATTGTGAGGTGATAGTGATACCGCCCGATGCTACGGCACAGGAAATCATGGCCTTTAATCCGGAAGGCGTCCTTCTCTCTAATGGCCCGGGTGACCCCGTGGATGTTCCGTATACCATAACAACAGTGCGGGAGTTGATCCCGGCGGTACCTATCTTTGGCATCTGCCTGGGGCACCAG
>DMIY01000059.1 GCA_003457075.1 Desulfotomaculum sp.
ACTTAGTCTGGACTATCTTAGAAAAAAACATCACGGGCCTGGGTCTGGCAGCTCGTTTTGCCCTTTATAATTTCTTCGAAGTGGCGGAAGATATTTATATTAATTACGTAGCGGAAGACAATATTGTATGGCGCCGTTACATTTCCAACGCATGGAAGTGGTTCAACCGCAAGATAAATGTTAATCCTCTTTCTCCCCCTACCCTCGTATCACTCTTTCAAATCTGGGGGGAGCAAGTACTTGAAAATAAGCTTCACCATTTTATCCATCCCGATTACATTGAACCCTTAAACTTTTTATTATCAAGCACTGATGAAATTAAACATTCCAAGAATAATGGTTCATCGTCGGAAAGAGGCAATTACAGAGCGCTTCTATACCAGGAAATGTGGGAAGCTTTGTCAATTTATCTCGTAAAATGGAAGACAGAACTACCCGAGATAGAAGAGCTTATTACGGCCGATGAAAACCGTTGTGAGGAATGCGAAGAAGATCAGGAAGAACTGCAGGAACGGGATAAATTAATCAAACGGCAGGTAAAACCCCTACCCGCTGACTTAGAATCATCTATTAACAAAGTTTTAGAGGAAGATGAAGAAAGGGACCTGACCAGGCAAATAAAAGCAATCGCCGGGAAGGAAAGTTTTCAGGTTGTTCCTACCCGTTTCTGGGATGAAACCAAACCCTGCAGGGCACTGCCCGATCCTTACCTGGTCAAAAGACTGAAGCTCATTTTTCTGGCCCAGCAGAAGGCTAATCCCACCGCTTTAAGGGTAAACAGAGGTCTTGATTACGGCAAGATTGACGGCAGGAAATTGTACAGAACTCCATTAGAGGGGAAAGTATTTAAAGAAAAGGAACGCACCTTTGAAAACAAATTCTGGAACATAACCATCCTGGTAGACGCTTCAGAATCCATGGCCCTAAAAAAAGGAGGGGGCAAAGGGGGAGACTGGCTGATGGTGCAAAATACTTATGTCTCCCTATACGAAGCAGCAAAAGGTTTCGGAAATAAACTCAACGTATTTTGCTACCAGGAACAAAGCGGGCGCTGTTATGTGATGCGGGTACTTCATCACAACAAACTGTACACCGCCTCACCGGCCGGCCGGACCCCTACCGGGCAGGCAATAATTGCCGCCGGCCTATGCACGCCGAAAGATAAAAAAAGATTGATTATTCACATCACCGACGGGGAACCAAATTGCGGGGTCAGTGTTGGTGAGGCCCTGAAGTTCTGCCAGAAACAAAATATAGACCTGATCACAATCGGATATGGCTTTAATGATGAATTAAAAGAACAATTCCAGGAACAATACGGATCTAAACTTTACCTGATGGAATCAATTGAACAACTCCCTGCAGCCCTGGAATTTTTGCTCAAAAGAAAACTTCTGGAAAACGCCTGAAAATAAAGTCTCCGTGCATATTTCGCCGTCCCTGCGCTAAAAATAAAGATCATAATTTACCTGAGGCGGAAGGGGATAGCTTAATTGCATAGATCGCGCTGGCGCTGGCTTTTACCTTCGGTAATCGGAGTAGTACTGCTGGGCAGCTTTTTTTACTGGAGTTATCAGCAATTCACTATCCGCAAACAACTGGAAATTGCCTTAAGCAATAAATATTACTGTGCTTTTTACGACCTGCTGGAAAATGTGCAAAACGTGGAAGTCTTGCTCTCTAAAGTGCTGGTAGCACAGGCCCCCGAGCAGGACAGCAAAATATTCACAGAAATATGGCAGCGGGCCAACGCTGCCCAAACCAACTTGAATCAGTTGCCCCTGCCTGACATTACCATGGGACGCACTTCCAAGTTTCTCACCCAGGTAGGAGATTACTCTTACTCTTTGCTGGGCGAAGTAGCGGCAGGAGAATCAAAAAATGAGAAAGACTGGGAAAACTTAAGAAAACTCTACAAACAAACATCTGCCCTAAACACAGAACTCCAGGACATGGAAAGAAAGATTGCTGAAGGAAAGCTCTATATGAGTGAACTGGTCCGGCAAACCGGGTGGCTGATCCGGAGAGAAGGACCAAAACTGGCCAATGGAAACTTTCAGGAAATGGAAAAACACCTGAAAAACTTTCCCACATTAATCTATGACGGTCCTTTTTCGGATCATCTAGAAAAAAGGACACCTAAAGGATTAACAGGCAAAAAAATCAGCGCCGCTCAGGCCGGGGATCATGCCTTACAGTTCATTGACCGCCACCCCGGCACAAATTATACAGTAGCAAGAACCCGCACAAGCGAAGGTAAAATACCGGCCTACCACGTAGAAATAGCCTCACCTCCGCCACAGGCAAACCAGAGGATAACTGTAGCCATCAGCCGGCAGGGCGGCCGCCTGTTATGGTACGCATCTGCCCGCAACATTGGCAAAGATAAAATAAGCATTGCCGCAGCCAGAGAAAAAGCACGGAAATTTTTGGTCCAAAAAGGCTATCAAAACATGGCGCCGATCTATTATGAACAGGGAAGCGGCCTGGCAATATTTAATTTTGCCGCGATGCAGGACGGAATTATCCTCTACCCGGATCAGATCAAGGTCACCGTTGCGCTTGACAACGGCCAGGTACTGGGAGTTGAAGCGACAGGTTTTCTGATGACCCATCACCGGCGCACGCTGCCCATCCCCCGCCTGATGCCATCGCAAGCCCGGGCTAAATTGAGCGCACATCTTAAGAATATAAGTGGCGGCCGCCTGGTGTTGATTCCGGCAGGCATGGAGCAAGAAAAACTCACCTATGAATTCCGCGGCCAGTTGGACAACGATACCTTTTTAATTTATATTAACGCGTTGAACGGCAAGGAAGAACAGGTTTTAAGACTGATCCGGAACAAAGAAGGGATCTTAAGCTTTTAATTTCCCCGGCGGCAGGTCAAAAGGTCCATATCCACGACAAAATCAAAACACTGCCCGTCCCCATACGAATTTATATAGGGACGGGCAGTGTTTACTTAGCTCCGGGATAACACGGGTATAGACTTCGTGGTTATTCTTCCTTATCAGTTTATACACAACCAGTAGGTTTAGGCAAACCTGCCACCTTGCACGCACCCTTAGCTGGACCCGAGGGGAACAACTCATAAATATACTTCAAACTAAAACCGGTTTCTTTGCAAAGCTTCCGGATCATAGGAGCAATCTGGAACTTTAAATAATGATCACGTAGGTAATTAACTACCTTCCAGTGATCTTCGCCTAGTTCATTAACGCCTTCCGTAAACGCAAGGGCTTTGGCTACTTCTTCATTCCACAAAGCCGGATCTTGAATGAATCCGTCTTCATCAACTTCAATTTCAACATTCCCAAGCTTGATGGCTAACATTTACTTTAAAGCACCTCCATAAAATTTTTTAGCTTTAAAATACTCTGCTTTCTCACCAACTCACCTTAAACTTGCCCATATCCGGCATTCTTAAGGCAAAAGAACAGGTTTTTCAAACGCCCTCAAAATATTTCTCTATCTCTCTCCCTAAAAACAACACACCCACTGGCTAAGACTACATCTACTCAAATTATCCGGCAACCACTTTCCTTAAAATCAAACACAAGATTATCACTAATCTTCACAAGACAAGCAGCTAATGTCCACAGGTATTCGCTGCCAGACGTCGATGCCTGCCAGCGCCCGGCATTAAGAAAACCGTCTTTTTAAGCGCGCCGGACCTTCCCTCCAAGCAAAGCCAGTTTTTCCTCTAATTTGTAATAACCCCTGTCTATATAATCAGCGCCGGCTATTTCGGTTTCTCCTTTGGCCATTAAACCAGCCACCACCAGGGCAGCCCCTGCCCGCAAATCAGTTGCTCTGACCCGTGTGCCGAACAATTCGGGCACACCCTTAATTATAGCCATCCGGCCTTTTACCTCGACATCGGCTCCCATACGCCTCAACTCACCGGCAACACGGAACCGGTTTTCGAAAACATTCTCCACAACCTCACTTGTTCCAGGCACAACAGAAAGCAAGGCCATCATTTGCGACTGCATATCAGTAGGAAAACCTGGATAAGGCATTGTTTTTATGTCAACAGGGCGCAGACAATTTGCCGCTTTTACATAAAGAACATCCCCCTCCTCAAGAACTTCCACCCCTGCCTCCCGTAGTTTAGCACTTAATGGTTCCACATGTAGAGGAATTACATTTTCCAATTTTACATCTCCGCCCGTAGCGGCTGCTGCTACCATAAAGGTACCTGCTTCAATACGATCAGGTATAACATTGTAACGCAGACATTCCCCCAGACACTTTACACCTTCTACTTTTATTACGTCAGTACCGGCTCCTCTTATCTTTGCCCCCAAACAATTTAAAAAGCTGGCCAGGTCCACAATCTCGGGTTCTTTGGCCACATTTTCAATAACGGTTCGCCCCTTTGCCAGGCAGGCTGCCATCATGATATTTTCAGTAGCCCCGACACTGGGAAAATCCAGGTATATCCTCGCTCCGGCAAGACGCTTTGCACGCGCCTTCATCATCCCCTTTTCTAAAGCAAGCTCCGCCCCTAAAGCAGCAAAGCCTTTAAAGTGAAGATCCATCGGCCTCAAACCAATGTCACAACCACCAGGCAGACATAGCTCCGCCTGACCAAAACGCGCCAGCATCGGGCCAATCAACAGGTTAGAAGCCCTTAATTTTTTCACCGATTCATAAGGAGGCATACCCACGCAGCAACCAGACATTGATACAGTCAGGAAATTGTCTTCCTGCCAGTCTATTTTTGCTCCAATAGTCCTGACAAGTTCTATCATCACCCGAAGATCATTAATATCAGGAATATTTTCCAGCGACACAGTACCTTCAGCCATTACTGAAGCACACAAAATAGCCAGCGCAGCATTTTTGGCTCCACTTACCCGTACCCGTCCCCTTAAAACATTCCCTCCCGCAACTATAAGCTTGTCCATTACACTCTACAGCCTCCCGGCAGTTACACATATAAATTGCTTTTTCGACATCCCTTGCCCAAAATATTCTTCAAAAGGCCTTCAGTTCCTGCCGGCTATTATTCAAAAAACCTCTTTTCACTGTTACCCAACGCCACCAATCTGCCTGAAATTCTTTCTGCGCCACACCCAATACTTCGTACATTGCTTCATTTATACTATCACCGCCAGCTAAAACTTTCAAGATTTGATGAACACTATCCTTACCATATTCCTCTACAATATATTGGATTGCCGAGAGGCTCTGCCAGTAAGCAAGGGTCTGGTCCGGCAATTCATCAAACCCCTCCTCCATTGTTTTAAAAAAATAAGGCGTCTGTTCAAGCAAACCTGCCGGTTCGCCGAATTTAAAACCAGTCAGCCTGTATTCTTCGTATTGGGACAGATCTTCAGTAACCCAGCGTGGAACATTCCCCCCGGTAATATAATCCACCACCAGGTGAGTCAACTCGTGAATCATAGGCCCGGAAGTCACAAAAACATTTCTTAAATGTTCTTCTTTCTCCGGTTCTGACCAAATAACTAAGTAACTACTATACACCAATACAAATAAGGAGCGACTTTTGTGCCTCTATTCTACCCCTTCGTTTGTAAATGCTGCTTCCACTCCTCTATCGTCTGGCGGGCTTTGACCACTTCGTCGCCTTCTTTAGCCAATTCGATAAATTTTTCTAACTGTTGAATCCCGTGCTGATAATCCTTTTTCCCCTCAGCCAGCACATAACCGTATAAATAATACGCCTCTTTATTTTCCGGACGGCGCTTTATTTCTTTTTCCAGATTGGTTATGGCATTATCGTAATCATCTGATAAAAAACTGGTCCATGCCAGTTCAAGGCGTAAAGAGCTATCGTCCGGTTTGAGTGCAACGGCCTTCTCGTAGGTTTCCAATGCTTCTTTTGACCGTCCCGAACCTGCATAAACCCTTGCCAGCTCAACTAAAGCCTGGACATCTCCGGGATTTTCCTTTACTTTGGCTTCAAGGCTGCTGACGGTTTCCTGCGGAGCAAGCATTCCGGCCTTGTTCTCCTCCGGCGGAGAAAAGTAGCCCCCGCCCATCCATACCATCGAAGAACCGATCAGGCCCACAGAAAGAAATGCTGCAAGTATAATAAATACAATCCTTTGCTTCTTTCTGCGCCGATCATGAAAAGTTGATTTCTTCTTAACCATCTTTACCACTCCATCTTTACCGCTCTAATTTTAACCCCATCTCCCTTTTAAAATCAAGCGCCAAAAAGAACCATCCAAAAATATTTGCCCGCCGCCCTTCGTCTCTACAAAAACTGAACCGGATTTAATGTCCGGCCATTGGTCATTACCTCGAAATGAAGGTGAGGACCACTGGCGTTACCTGTACTTCCCACTCTCCCAATCATTTGGCCGCGGTTAACCCGCTCACCCACGCGCACACTGATTGCAGAAAGATGCGCATAACGCGTGAGAACACCATTTCCATGGCTTATATCCACGCATTTTCCGTAACCGCTATACCAACCCGCACGGATCACTTCTCCCGACTCGGCTGCTGCTACCGGTACTCCCGAAGCCGCTCCTATGTCAATCCCGGCATGGAATTCTCCCCTACGGTTGCCAAAGGATGAAACAATAGCTCCCCCCACCGGCCATGCCAACCTGCCAGACCCGCCGGAGCGGGAGGCAAGCAACCAACGCGAACCTTTGGCCACCACCTGGACGGCAGGTTTTTTTAAAACCTCTTCCTTTATAACCTGACGGCTTTTCTCAATACCATTGACACAGGTAACTTCATAAGTAACCTCTTTCTGCCCTGGTCCACCCTGTTGCACAACTCTATACTGACCCCTGTACAAACTATTATCCTTTCTTTCTTCCACAGAAAAAGGAATTTCTTCCTTCACCACAGGCCTGGTGATCGTCACTACGTTAACCACCGGTACCTGTCTGGAAAGGTAAATATCCTGACCAACCCGCAAACGTTCAGGAAAAAGACCATGATTAATTGACTGAATACTGTTAACATCCTGACGAGCGGTTTTCGCAATGTCCCAAAGAGTATCTCCCTCTTTAACCGTATACGCGTGGACCCCTTTAGCTTCACCTTTTATTGCCGCCAAAGCCTCCTCGAAGGTCAGGATTTGTTCCAGTTGCGCTGTAGTATTTTCCAGCCGTATGTCTTCTGCAAAGGCAACCTGATCTCCCGGATTACGTTTATATTGCTCTTTCACTTTTTCCAGCAAGGCCCGGGCCGTTTTGTAATCGGGCAAGATAAGCTTTTTCTCCCCATTAACCATTAAAGCAGTGGCGCCAGCTTTAAATGACACTTCCTGTTCCAGTATCTCTTTCAGTGCAAAAACACTTACCACCATTTTACCATCATTACCGGAAGCCCGCCTGATGATCACCCGTTCTGCCGGACTCACCGGTTTACCTGCAGCCTGTGTACGGCTTAAAGTTACCTCCTTAAGCGCTGCCCGGGCAGCCTCCTGATCTGCAACCACTGCCACCACCCGGTCACCCACCTGTACGGCCCATGTGCGCTGCTCATTAACAATAATCGCCAACATCACCATCACTAAAAACGACATGCCTGCCAGCGCTATTATTTGTTTAAAAGCCGGCGGCTTCTGAATAACCCGCATCCAACAAGGCAACCTCAAGTAAAACCACCTCAAAACTTAAAATTTCCATTTATGAATAAAAAATACTGACACAAAACCCAATCGATCGACTCAACGTGCTGGCAATCTATAAGGAATGCTCAAGATGCCGGCGTAGGCAAAAAAATATTTACTATCAACTTAACTTCACAACCATAATTACTTTTCACCAACCACCTTCCAGAGTTCTCCACGCCTGTAAATAAAGAGCGCACTCCAGCCGCTTTCGCATTAACCGGCAAGCCAGTTGATACGGCTTGTGGATTGAACCGTTAAACGCATGAGCATTGGCATGGCAGCCCCCGCTGCAGTAAAACCTGGCCCAGCAGGCGCTGCAACCTTCTTTTGAATACACGTGAGCATGACGGAACAAATCCCGCAAATCATCTCTAACTATCCCTTTATATACATCACCCATCCGGTACTCCGGCCGCCCCACAAACTGGTGACAGGGATATAGATCCCCTTTATAAGTTACTGCCAGGTATTCATAACCTGCTCCACACCCGCTAAGACGCTTGGGTAAGCAAGCCCCTTCTTCCATGTCGATATTAAAGTGGTAAAAATCTACCTGTTGCCCCCGGCGGGAACGGGCCAACAACTCTCGTGTCAAATGTTCATATTCTGCATAAACTAAAGGCAGGTCTTCCTCACGAAGGGCATAATCCTCCCCTTCAAAGGCTACCACCGGCTCCACCGATACCCTTGGAAAGCCGAGGTCCACCATATGCAATACATCACTGGCAAAGTCCAGGTTATATCGTGTAAAGGTCCCCCGCAGGTAATAATCCACCTTTGGATGAGAGTCTAAAAAACGGGAAATGTTATTTGCGACAATTTCGTAAGAACCTCTGCCGCCGGGAAAAACACGCAATCTATCGTGCACCTCGCGACGCCCGTCCAGGCTTAAAATCACACTAATCCGGTTGTCATCCAGGTAGTCTCCGATTCTATCATTGAGCTGTACGGCATTAGTAGTAACGGTATACTTTATTTCCTTGCCCAGTAAAGATGCTTTTTCCCGGCCATAGCTCACCAGATGCTCTAAAATAGAGAAGTTTAACAAGGGTTCCCCGCCAAAAAAATCCACTTCCACGTGCCGCCGGGGTCCTGAAGCGGTTAAAAGAAAATCGATCGCCTGTTGGCCTACGGCAAGCGGCATTAATCCCGCAGGCTCACCGAAAGAGCCCTGCCCTGCAAAACAGTAGCTGCATTTCAAGTTGCAGATATGGGCCAGGTGTAAACATAGAGCCTTGACGATCCGGTGGCCGGGCGGTTCCCATGAGCCACCAAGAGGATCCCCGGCAAATAAAAGGCCCTGATGTACCAACTGTTCTATCTCCTCTATCGCTCCGGCAACCTCCTGGCGGGAATAAACATCAGCATAACGGGCCACCAGTTCTTCCCGCTGCAGGCCGGGATATTCTTCCAGCAGATTCCAGACCACCCTGTCCACCAGATGCAGGGCGCCGCTGTTAACATCCAGTACAAGCCTGACCCCGTCAAAAATAAATTTATGGATCATCCGACTTCACCAAAACCCTTAAGCTATTCTTCAATCTCCCGACCAAATAAAAAACCTTACCCTTCTTAAGATCGGGCAGGTTTTTTCACTTCCTGTTTTTTAAGACAAACCTGATTGCTCACCGTGATGGAAGTCTTACACGCTGACTGACAGGATGTCTGACATTCACCGCATCCTCGTCCGTCGACCATAGCCTGCAGGTAAGGTTTCGCAACAGTTTTAATATGCTTGCCCATAAGTCCTCAAGACCCCCTTAAAAATGATTATTCCCTCTAAATTAATTATACTGGGCAAGGAGATAAAATACAATATAACAAGCAGTATAAAATGTCGGAATGAACCCCGACATTTTATACTGCCTCCAAAAAGTCATCTCTTTCCTTTCTTCGGCTAACTTCTTTTCAGTCAATCGATAAAGCGGCTTCTCTCATTTTTTCTTTACTTTTTCTGACTATAGTTCTTTGCTCTTCAGGAATAGGAGGCGGAACAGGCTCGCCGGAAATCTTCGTCACCGCACTAAATCGTGGAGGGCAAGCTTCAAAACAAGTTCCGCATTTTATGCATTTCTCCTGATCAATTACATGGATCTGGTTCTTGGCACTTATAATTGCCTCCGCCGGACATCTCCTGGCGCAAAGCATACAGGCCTGACACTTATCCGGATCAATATAATACGAGACTACGTCACTAAATAACTTGTCTATCTCGTCACTCGTGAAAAATCCGTCATATTCTTCCGGGTTCTCAAGACGTGACCCCAGCTTCTCCTGATTCACCATCTTAATGTAGGGAACCAGCTTTGTAACTTCTCCTAGTTTTAACTTTAATTCATTTCCGCCTATCCCTTCGCCCTTACCAAGAGGCCCTAACCCCTTCACCTTCTTGACAAAATCATCAACAACTTCGGCAAAAAGGTTTCCCTCACTGCCGGACATAACTTCGAACCTTAGCCTTTCCGGGTTCAGCCCTATGTGTTCCATTATTTTTTTACATAGAAGCACCATGTTTAGCGCATGGTAATTTCCATGAGTAGAATAATTACATTCATTAAAACGGCAACCACCAATAAACACCCCATCTATTCCATTTGAGAAGGCCCTGAGTACATACTTCAGGTCGACTCTACCGGAACACATGACGCGAATAAGCCTCATTTCAGTTGTGTATTGTAGTCTGGACACGCCAGCCAAATCAGCAGCGCCGTACACTCACCAATGGCATACAAAACCCAGTATTCTTGGCTTAAATTTAAATCCTGTACTCATTCGTTCCCACCTCCTTTGTTAGTGCTCCCGGCTTTATTCCTTTAATTGGGGACATTCCCCAAAGGGGTGTGTCCCCTTTCTACTTCGGACTTCTACACATCTCCAACCGCCGCATCAATTTGTTGTAGGATCTCTTCCTCTGGAACCACCGCGTCAATTTGGCTCAAGAGCTCTTCATCGGTAAAGTGCTTTAGTGAAATAGCCCCTGTTGGACACTTTGCGTTACAGAGGCCATCTCCTTTACAGAGAACAGGATTAACTACAGCCTTTTTGCCCTGCCGTGTTTCACGTAACTCTATAGCGCCATATATACAGGCTGAGATACATGCCCCACACCCCATACACTTCTTCTCAGCCACCTCGCAAACAGAGCCGGAGGCAATGACTGTATCATGTGAAAGAAGCGTTAATGCCCGGCCTGCGGCTCCATAAGCCTGGTTAATCGTTTCCGGTATATACTTAGGATAGTGAGCCATTCCACAAAGATAAATGCCGTCTGTGCCAAACTCAACAGGTCTTAATTTGACATGGGCTTCTTTAAAGAAGCCGTCTGGGCTTAAATTTACCTTAAATAACCCGGCTATTTCATTGGTTACCGCGGAGGGAATAACAGCGGCGGCCAAAGCAATTATATCAGCATCTATTTCAAGCTTCTTGCCTAAAACATAATCGGTCACGGTAACTCTTAAGACGGGCCGGCCTTCCTCATTCTCGGCAGCTTCCACCTGAGGTTTATCATGCGGTTCATAGCGGATGAACTTTACATCCTTACTTGCCGCTTCCCGGTAATAATCCTCTTTGAACCCGTAGGTCCTTATGTCCCGGAAGAGGATGTAGATGTCCATCGCGGGGTTCTTCTCTTTGAGCAGAAGCGCGTTCTTTATGGACTCGCTACAGCATATCCTGCTGCAGTAATTTCTGTCCTCGTTCCTGCAGCCAACGCACTGGATCATCACGAGACTCTGCGCCTTCGCAACCTTTTCGTCCCCGCTGACGATCTTCTCTTCCAGCTCAAGGTGGGTCATTACCCTCTCATCCTGTCCGTAGAGGTATTCAGTGGGCGTATAGAGTTCGGCGCCGATAGCGATAACGGCTGCGCCATGCTTTATCTCTGTAATCCCCCTGTCAGACTTCACCGTGGTGACAAAGTTCCCCACATATCCCTTTGCCTCCGTGATCGTTGCATCGGTATACACGTGTATCAGGGGGTGCTTGTAAATCTTTCCTGCAAGGTCGCGCAGATATGCTTGGACATCCAGCCCCTCAAGGGTGGTGTGGATCTTCCGCGCGATCCCGCCGAGGTCGCTGTCCTTTTCAATCAGGTAGGCCTCGTGCCCCTGGTTGGCCATGGAGAGCGCGCTTGTCATGCCGGCTATGCCTCCGCCGACCACCAACGCCGCCTTATTAACCGGAAGATCAAATTCCTGTAACGGCTCCAATTGGCAGGCGCGGGCTACCGACATCCGGATTATATCATGTGCCTTTTCGGTGGCCTCTTCCTTTTCTTTCTGATGAACCCAGGAGTTATGCTCCCTGATGTTTGCCATCTCGTAGTAGTACTGGTTGATCCCCGCCTCCCTGAGGGTGTCCCGGAATAACGGCTCGAGGGTCCTGGGGGAGCATGCAGCGACAACCACCCGATTGAGCCCTTTCTCCTTTATCTTGTCCGTTATTTCCTTGGCAGAATTAATAGCGCATGAAAATAGCTGTTCCTGGGCGTAGACAACATTGGGCAAGGTCTTGCAATACTCGACCGTCTCGGGGACATTTACAATCCTTCCGATATTTGCGCCGCAATGACACACAAAGACCCCTACCTTCGGCTCCTCTTGAGAGACATCCTGTTCCGGCGGATATATCCTCTCCTTGGCAAGGTTCCCCCGTCTGTAGTCAAGGAGCTCGCCGATCTGGGAACTCGCCCCGCTGGCGCCAAAAACCGACTCGGGGATATCGATGGGACCCTGCAAGCCTCCGCTTACAAAGATCCCGGGCCTGTTGGTGATTATAGGATTGACGAGATCGAGCTTGCAAAAATTGTGAGAATTGAGCTCAATGCCGAATTTTTTTGCAATGTCCTTCACATCAGCAGGAGGATTCAATCCAACGGATAATACCACCATATCGAATTCTTCCTCTTTTACTCCATCATCCGGGGTAGAATACCGTACGGTCACATTCTTCGTTACGGGATCCTCTTTTACTATGGACGTGTAACTTCTGAAGAAACGAATGCCGGGCAGGTTCTCGGTCCTCTGGTAGTACCGCTCAAAATCCTTTCCGTAAGAACGTACATCGTTATGGAATATGGTGCACTTCGCCTCTGCGTCATGGTCTTTTGTCAGGATCGCCTGCTTCTGGGTATAGGTGCAGCATACAGCCGAACAATAGCTGTTGCCGCCTTCAATAACCTGCCGGGAACCGACGCATTGAATCCAGGCTACGTTATGTGGATGCTTCTTGTCGGAGGTACGCAGTATCTCACCCCCATATGGCCCGGTGGAGGATAAGAGCCGCTCGTAGTCCATACTGGTTACCACGTTTACAAATTGTCCGTACCTATATTCCTCCCTCACTTTGGGATCAAATGGTTCAATGCCGGGAGACAGAATTATGGCCCCTACATCTATTTCTACTTTCTCCGGCGCTTGATTAAAATCTATGGCGTTATTCTTACATACTGCTTCGCATATACGACATTTCTTCTCTTTCAGGTAAAGACAGCTTTCATCTATATAGGTGATAAGTGGAATTGCCTGAGCGAAGTATATATGGACAGCTTTGTTTTTTGATATTTCCTGATTATATTGATCAGGGTATTGAACCGGGCAGTATTCTACGCAGGTAGTACAACCCGTGCATTTATCCTCCAGGATATACCTGGGTTTTTTAGTAAGCGTTACCTTAAAGTTTCCTGCCTCACCTTCCACGCTGTTTACTTCTGTGTAGCTAAGAACCTCTATATTCGGATGACGGCCGACCTCGACCATTTTGGGTGCGAGTATTCAAGTGGAGCAGTCATTTGTGGGAAAGGTCTTGTCAAGCTGGGCCATATGGCCACCAATGGTCGGCGCCTTTTCAACCAGGTAAACCTTAAAACCAGCAGCAGCAAGATCAAGAGAGGCCTGGATACCGCTGATCCCTCCTCCAACAACCATTACGTCGCCAAAATTACCGTCTCCAGGATTTTTACGAAGTTGTTGAATATTTTCTTTGAGCGATATTACGTTTTCCACTTTCTATCACCTCATCAGATTTTTTGTGGCCGTACTTAATTCCTTGAACAGCCGAGTCGCTCCGGGTGTGAATACACCGACAGACGGTTTCCACGCGTCCGGCCAACCAGGGCAATACCAAGATCACGGGCAAGCGCAATGGCGGTCCCCGTCGGCGTGTGCCGTGAGACTACAACCGGGGTCTGCATCTTTGCGGCCTTGCGCAGCATCTCCGACGAAACACGACCGGTAGTCAGAATCAGCCGATCTCTCGTTGGTAGTCCTCTCGCCAGACATTCACCCTGGATCTTGTCCAGGGTGTTATGCCGTCCTATATCCTCAGTTACAACGAGCAGATTCCTTGCATCGGACAAGGCTGAGGTGTGCACGCCGCCACTAAGCCGATACAGCTCCTCGTGCTCCACAAGATACTTCATCTGCAACAGCACTTCCGCTGGTGTCACAACAAGATCAGAATCAACCTTCTGTCCCCCGGTTGTGAAAGTTGCGCCGCCTCCGCACCCGGAGGTGAGTGTCCGCTTCGTTGGTAATTCAAACTCGGGGTTGGAGAGCCTCACATCAACTTCCGATTCTTCGTCACAGACCCTCATCATTATTACATCGCCCATGCCTGATATGATTCCCTCTGAGTACAGGAATCCAAGGACAAGGAAATTCAGCTTGGTTGGGGTGCACAGGATGGTGACCAGATGCTGGAGATTGACAAAGACCGTAAGCTCTTTTTCGAGAGGCGCGTGGCCCGTAGTCCTGACCCATCCCGCCTCGGAAAAGCGGTCGCATGCAACCTCCGCTGCTACACCTGCCATATCCGATACGCCCATCGCTTCTTGTATCTCTCCTCTCTTCGTCCTCTACATCACTTCCTGTATGATCTCTGTGATGTCTTTAACCTCTATGTCGTCAGCATGATTCATGACGAGCCTGCTGTCCTCAAGAGCGGTGATGCAATAGGGGCAGGAGGTAACGAGTTCCTTTGCCCCACACTCAATAGCCTGATCCACTCTGATGTTGGAGAATCGTTCATGTTTTTCGGTTTCCGCCCACACCCTGCCTCCTCCCATGCCGCAGCAGAGGCTGTCTACGCGCGACTCGGGCAGCTCGGTCAGCTCCAGACCGGGTATCTTCTTCAAGACCTCCCTGGGTTCTTCATATATACCGTTATGCCGGCCCAGATAACAGGGGTCATGGTAGGTAATCTTCTTTCCATACTCTTTGGTGATCTGCAGCCTCCCCTCATTGATAAGCTCGTATATATATTGGGAGATATGGACTACCTCAAAGCTCACCTTGAATTCAGGATACTCGTTTTTAAAGGTGTGGTAGCAGTGAGGGGAGGAAACGAGGATCTTCTTCACACCATTGTCGATAAAGGTCTTGATGTTTTCCTTGGCCAGTTTTTTGAATAATTCCTCATTGCCGGTCTTGCGGATGCTTTCTCCGCAG
>DMIY01000217.1 GCA_003457075.1 Desulfotomaculum sp.
TTCGTGGCTGCCATTCTAACCGTCATCGGCTATTCGATTAACGATACGATCATTATCTTTGACCGCATCCGGGAAAACATGCGTTCGCGTGCAAAAGGCGAAGAGTTGGAAGATCTGGTCAATACCAGCATCTGGCAGACGCTGACCCGCTCTATCAATACTGTGCTTACCGTGGTGTTTGTCCTGACGGTCATGTACTTCCTGGGGGGCAGCACAATCCGTAATTTCGTGCTGGCCATGTTAATTGGCGTAGTTAGTGGCATGTATTCATCTATCTGTAATGCCAGCCCGCTCTGGGTGGACTTTAAGCTGCTGGAAAAAAGGGGCAAAACCAGACCGGCTTAAAAAGAAAAGAACCATAGATCATAAAGATGTTGCAAATAGGGGAATTATATATTTCAGGTGAGGCCCGATGCCGGAGAACGAAAACGAAAAACATTTATTAGAATCCCTGCGGGAAAAGTTAGCCGAACTTGCCATCAACATGGAGAAAATGAAGCTGGCCGAATACGTAGATCTCCTGAAGCACCCCTGGAGGCTTTTATATATTAACTTTATTTCCGGTCTTGCCAGGGGGTTTGGCATTGCCGTGGGTTTTGCCCTCCTGGGAACTCTTATTGTCTTTGTTTTGCAGCAACTGGTTACCCTGAACCTGCCGGTAATTGGCGGGTTTATTGCCGAGATCGTCACCATCGTTCAAAGTCAGATGGTGCGCTAAGAGAGGGCCGTGCGTCGCATTAAAGTTACCACCAAATTAACCACATTATTCCTACATATAATAAGGGAAATGAAGATGTCTCCTGCCGTTTAAGATTGACCCGGTTCCGGCAAAACAAATTGTAGCTTATCCAACAGTCTGATTTCCAACCGCTGATTCAAAAAGTGGTTTCTTTTTCGCTTTTCTCCTTGCTGCCAAAGAGCGAAAGGCCCTCGGCATATTCCCGTAGTTTTTTGTCTACCAGGTAAAAAACTGTATTTTCCGGGTAGGCTCCATTTTCTGGCTGGCGGTTTCCCGCCGGTACACCGGTAAGTAATGAAACACCTTCTTCCACAGTACGTACAGCGTAAATATGAAACTTGCCTTTCTGGACTGCTTCTACTATTTCGTGCTTGAGCATCAGGTTGTCAATATTCTGGTGAGGAATGATTACCCCTTGTTCCCCGGTAAGTCCTTTTGCATTGCAGACGGTAAAAAAGCATTCAATTTTTTCGGTTGCGCCGCCAATGGGCTGAATCTCACCGTTCTGGTTTACCGACCCGGTGACCGCCAGTCCTTGTTTAACAGGTAGACCAGAGAGCGTTGAAAGCAGGGCGTAAAGTTCTGCACTGGATGCGCTATCTCCATCAATCCCTTCATAAAGCTGTTCAAAAGTAATCCTGGCCGACAGACGCAGCGGCTTGTCCTGGGCAAATCTATCTCCTAAAAAGCCGGCCAGAGTCAGTACTCCTTTAGTGTGCAGGCTTCCGCTCATGCGGGTTTCGCGTTCAATATTGACGACTCCTTCCTGACCCATAAAAGCTTTGGCGGTGATCCTGGAAGGTTTGCCAAAAGCATAGTCACTGATGTTTATTACCGACAGACCATTAACCTGGCCTACAACGGCGCCTTCGGTATCCACCAGGATTTTGCCCTGGAGGATCATCTCCTGGATTTTTTCCTCCAGCCGGTTGGAACGATAAAAACGTTCTTCTATCGCGCGCCTGACATGCGGCGCACCAACGTAAGGCGCTCCTTCTTCGTCTGCCCAGGCCGCCGCTTCGTAAACAATCTGCACTACTTCATTGAAACGCGTGGAGAGCTTATTTTGATCGCCGCACAAGCGCGAGCCAAACTCGATCAATTCAGATAGACTTGTGCGATCAAAATGTTTCAAGTTCTCGCGATGACACACGGAACCTACAAAAGCAGCGTAATGACTCAGGTTCTCAGGTGTCCGTGGCATTTCTGTATCAAAGTCAACATTGACTTTGAAAAATTTTTGAAAATCTTCATCCAGGGCATGAAGCAAGTGGTAAAGGTAATAACTACCAATCAACACTATCTTAACGTTCAAAGGAATGGGTTCGGGCCGGAGGCTGACTGTAGGTACCATGCGATATTGTTCGCCGATGTTCTCAATTATTGCCTGGAGGTTCTTAGAAGCTTTTTTAAGTGCGTCCCAGGCCAGGGGATCCGACAGCACGTCTTTTGCCTGTAAAATCAGGTATCCACCGTTCGCCCGGTGAACTGCCCCTGCTTTGATCATGGTGAAATCGGTATTCAAGCTGCCCATTGTGCTGCGGTATTCTATTTTGCCAAAAAGGTTGTAATAAGAAGGATTGGATTCTACAACCACGGGAGCCCCTTTAGTGTCGGCATTATTGACAAAAAGGTTCACCTTATAACGGTCAAAGTTTTCGAAGGAGTCAATAAGGAAGTCGAAAGGGCTGGCTTTAACAGGCGCCTCTGTAGACTTAAAGCGTTCCAAGCGCTGGATAACATCTTCTGCTGCCTCACCCAGATAGCGTACCAGGCGGGGAAATTCTCTGTATTTTTCCTGCATTTGCTCCACCAGCGGGCCAATAGCGAGCCCCGCAATTTGTTTTTCCAGGTTACGGAGTTGTTCCTTTGTCTTTTTTTCCAAAAATCTGCTGCTGTTAATTATATTTTCCATTCTTTGCTGCAGTTGACGGATACTATTTTGTATTTCTTTTCTGCTTTCCGGGGCCAGCGCTTCATATTCCTCCGGTGTCATGCGTTTTCCTTCTTTAAGAGGAAGAAACATCATGCCGTCCGGTCCCTGCTTCATGGAAAAACCTGCTGCCGCTGCTTCCTGCTCCAAATCTTCCATTTCTTTTTGGATTTGCTGTTCCAGTTCACTGACAATAGCCTGTTTATTTTTTTCATAGTCGATACCTTCAAAAGCTTTGGGGATAGCGGTCCGCAAATCCATAATCAGCTCTCCCATGTCCTTTTTAAAAACCTGAGCGCGTCCGGAAGGAAGAGAAATAGCTATAGGCTGGTCGGGATTGCTGAAATTATATAAAAAACACCAGTCGTCTGGTACTGCCATCCTGGCCGCGGCTTGTGTTAATACGGTTTGGACGTAGGTGCTTTTCCCCGTACCGGGTGGGCCGGCCACATAAATGTTATAGCCTGGAGCTTTCATGGCCAGACCGAACTGCATTGCCTTAATGGCGCGTTCCTGGCCAATAAAATCCCGCAGCGGGGACACCTGGTCGGTAGAATCGTACGTAATTTCATCCGGTTTACACCGGCGACGCAGGCTCTCAAACGGTACTTCAAGGTGGTTGCTCTCGTTTGACATGTTTGACCTCCTGAAAAGTGAAGTTTTTGCTTTTTCAATTAATTAATTATACTTTGTCCCGGTAATTCCTTCTTGATATAAAGTTTTCCCTCGAAAACAAACCGACCAGTTCCCTCTC
>DMIY01000005.1 GCA_003457075.1 Desulfotomaculum sp.
GGCAACCGCATTACCTCCGGTTTAACCAAAGGAAAAGCACCGACAGTCTCCGGGAAATCGTTTTTTTCCGGCGGCAGGTAAGCTTGGTAAGTCCCGTCTCCTCCCTTTGCTGTCACGTGCTGGTTATCAGTCAGGCGCAAAACAGGAAGTGTCAATAGCTTAGATTTAAGACCTTTCTGGTCGGCCAGCAAAGCATATAACTGTGCCATCCACTTATCGGATTTACTTTTCAGCCACGTAAGATTTCTAGCCAGGTGTTGCTCCAGGCGGGTCACTAGTGTTTCAGGATCCCACTGGGATATACCCAAATCGTCATGAACCAAGATAAACCGGCGACGGGCATCCCCGGTATCCCGGATGCGGATGCTGCCGTCCAACCAGCGCACTCCTTTTATTCCGCTAAGGTCAGCCAGATCCTGTGGACTTAGTAAAGAACGAAGGGCTTCAGTTCTGGCCAAAAGCGCCTGTCCCGCTGGAACATGGCTGCCGTCTACTGCAGGCAATAGCGCCTTACTTTGTAGGGCTTCGTGCACCTGTTCCAGAATCGGCCGGAACATTTCCCCTTTTTTTTCAGGGAAGTCCGTTTTCTGGGGTAAAACATCGAGAAAATCTGCGGTCAACAAGCCCATTTGCTTGATTTGAACTAATGCTTCGGTTACAAGAAGGGCGGTTTCCTGGATTAACTTCTTATTCCGTTTGTTATCTTGAGGCACGTTGTCCCGGGCCGGAGTAGTCTGATAAGGACCCTGGATGAGAAAGTGTAAACAGGTGTCTTTTTCGGTCGGGAAAAATACTACCAGACCGGCCCCATCCACAGGAACGATCTTTTTGCCTTTTGTTCCTTTCTGCTGCCCAAGGCTAAACGCTGCTTCTACCTTAGGGGTTCCTCCATTTGGCATGTTTTCTCGATAACCAGGTAAGGGGCGTTCAAACAACAGCCACGCTTCTTCACCATTTTCACTTCCGGCCTCCCAAAGAATGTTTACCCGGCGCACTCCCTCAACATCCAAGAAAGATGATGTCTCGCGCAGGTAGAGTCCTTCGCACTTATCTTCAATCTTCCAGGAAATTTCCTTAAGGTTTTTCAAAAATAACAAAGTGCGCGGCCCTAAGTTTTTCAACCGCCCGGCAATTTTCTGAAAAGCCTCTTCCGCGGAAATCTCATCATGATTAAAAGGTAAAACAAAAAGGGTTTCATCTTTGCTACTCAATCCGGAATTACTCAGGCAGCGGGGCCGGACGTAATTTTCAATGCAAAAAACTTCCTCCCCACTGTAAATTTCCGGGGCGCTGGTATAAGCGTAAACAGACTTAAAACCAATCCCGAACCTGCCAATCTTTGTTAGGTCATCCGCTTTAGTGCCCTCCACCAGCCCACAGATGGCCCGGACATCCTCAGCATTAAAAGGCTTGCCGTTATGGCGGACCTCCAGCCTTTCTGAAAAAAGGTGAAAGGCTATTTTTTCGGCCCCGGCATCTTCAGCATTCTGGAGCAATTCGTAGAGGAAATGGGTCCGGTCGCTGTAGAGATTGGCCAGAAGAACCCGTCCGTAACGGGCGACATCAGTTCCATAATTTATCTTGTTCTCACTGGCAATTCGTTCATAATCAATCCCCAACTGTCTCCCTCCTTACTAACAAGATCCCGGCAGCCACCCTTTGACTGACAATATCAGCGTTACTTTTGGCTGCAATGGCTTCCCGGCGCAAAAGCAATTCCCTTTCCACCCGCTTTTTCTCTGCCTCTTTCATACGCCGGATGCGCTGGTCGTGCATGGCGGCAAGTTGCCCTTCAATCTGCCCGATCCGGCGCTGATAGTAAGTGTCCAGAGTAGTCAGGCGTTGTTCAACCAGCCTTTGATTGCGCGCGCGTAAAGATTTGAGTTCTTCCTGCCGGCGGTCATATTCCATCTCCTCTAGAGCCCGGAAAATTTGTTCGAATTGTTTTTTGTCCAGGTTAAGCGGGACGGCAATTTGCCGGGCGCGCGGCAAAAGCTGGTGAAGTTGCCCGGCGATGTCTTCAGCCGGACATGCCTTTTCGGAAATCCACACCAGCGGAAACAAGTAAAGTTCAGGAACCAGCGCAAAGGTTTCCCACTGGTAATAGACAAATACGTAAAGCCCGGGAGACGCATTCCCGTCATTGACTTCCAGTTGCGCCGTCAGCGGGGTATTTTGCCCGGCCCAGTAATCCGCTGCGACCCTGGCAAGAGGGTGAATGGGTATAACGAAGGGAAGAGTTCGCTGTTCCAAAGCCACTTCTTGATCAAAAGTAACTGCCAATTTCCGCTCCCCACTTTCCAACCAGCGGATAAATTCACGAGTATGCTTGTCCTGCTGCTTAAGCATCTTAACAGCCTTGATGAGCTTAATCCGCCCGGCTTTTGGAAATTGCAACCGGAATACTCTTTCTTCATTCCTGTCTGGCAATAGTTTTCCGCCCTCGCAACAGGCATTGAGGTACAGTTCAATCATTTGCTGTAATTGCCCGGGGGTAACGACGCGCCCGGAAGCTTCCATCTCCGCCAGTTCCTCCTGGTAGGTAAGGTCCAGGGCCAGGAGATCGCCGCTTTGTTCTTCCAGCCTGCGCAGTTCCTCAACGTGCCGGATGGCGTTATCCGCTATCTGGCGGGCTTTTTCTTCCGCCTGCGCCGGAGTTAATACCGGATCAAAGGCAGCCCTGTTCAGTTCTTCCGTAACTTCACCCAGGATTTCTTCCAGGTCCCCGATACTGTCGCAAAAAACACCCAACCGTTCATAACACCGGTGAAAAATGCGCTCTTCGATTGTTTCCGGAGTGACAAAGTTATAGATTAAGACTTTCTCGCTTTTTTGCCCGAACCGGTCAATGCGGCCGATCCGTTGCTCAATACGCATGGGATTCCAGGGAATATCGTAATTAACCAGGCAGTCGCAAAATTCGTAATCCAACCCTTCGCAGCCAACTTCCGAGGAAAGCAAAACATCAAGGGCCTCCGGATCATTTCGCTTCAGCCGGAACCGTTCCCGCAAGTGTTCCCGCTCCCGGTCATCCACTTGACCGGTAATAAGCGCCACCCGGCAGCCTTTGCCCAACAGTTGCCGGTGAAGGTAGGCAAGCGTCCGGAGAAAGAAGGAAAAGATGAGCACTTTGCCCGGCCCCTTACCCTTGATCGCCTCCCCTACAATCTGCAAAAGAGCTTCCAACTTGGGGTCCCGATCAGGAAGGGAGGCAGCCATCCGGCGCAGTTTAATAGCCCGTTCTTGAAGTTGCGGCGGCAAAAGCAACACATCTTCATTTTCTACTTCCGGATCGTCCGTAATCGTCCCAACGTTAAATCCCGCTGGTCGCAGGATTTCATCAATAACAGCGGTAAGGGCGGGAAGACAACTGGCCGCCTGACGTTCGAGGGTAATCGTAAGCAACCGGAGTACTTGCGGGCTATAGTCCAGGGCCAGGATTTCCCGGCGCAGGGAGAGAAGTTCAGTATACAAACGTTCTTGCTCCGGCGTGAAGGCAACGGTAACGGTGCGCGGCTCACGGATGGTAAAACGGCCTATGTCCCTGCGGCGGGTACGGTTCATCACACCGGCGAGGGT
>DMIY01000195.1 GCA_003457075.1 Desulfotomaculum sp.
GCCTGCAGACAGGCACGCAGACAGGCACGCAGACAGGCACGCAATGTGCTCTTCAAGCGGTAAAAACCTGCCTCTGATTGACCTGCGGGGTACAACCGGCAGGCCTTCAATGCTTGCAAGCCTGATTACCGGTGAAAAACAGACGCTTATAATTGTTGACTGTGCGTACCGGACATTGGAACTGGCCGCTTATCTACGCCGGGCCAGTTCCAATTATGATCGGCCGGTTGCTTTTCTTCATCACCAGCTTTCTCCGGCAGAACGTGAAGCAATCCTATATTTTTTTACCGAAGGAACGATTAAAACGCTGGTGACCACGTCAAGTTTCCTCCCTGCCCTGAAGGACACGAAAATAGATCAGTTGATGGTTTACAATCTGCCCTGCGATCAGCAGGAGTGGTTATCAACCCTGGCTGTCCCTTTACCGGAAAAAACGGGACAGGTATATCTTCTTTTTGGAAAAGGAGATATAAAAGCCTTGGAAACCCATCTTTTCTCCCTGGCCCCGGATAGAAACAGCCTAGCCAGGCTGTACATGCTGACGCGCCAGTTGAACAACGAAAATGTCTTGCGCCTGTTGACCGGCTTGACTTCTACTCTTCAAAAGAGCGGGCTGAAGTGGTTCCGGGAATATACGGCAGGCATTGGTCTGGCCGTCTTTCATGAACTGGGCCTGATAGAATGTCACCGGCAGGATGATCAGTACATCATCTCACTACCTCCTGCTCCAAAAGAAAAACTGAATCTGGAAGACTCCCGGACCTTTCGCCGGGGACAAAAAATGAAGGACCGTGTGAAGATCTGGCAGGAGCGCTTACTCAGTGTGCCGGTAAAAGAAGCCGGCTTTTTGGCAGGAGAATGACACAGGTTTTTATTTGTAGTATAATTAATAAGGAAGCGCCTCATGAGGACTGCCGTCATCTCCATAAAGCACGAAAATGGTGTGCAAGCAATAGCCTATTTTTCGGGAAAGTCTAACAAACACGAGTGTGAACCGTCATGCTTCAAGAACTCATGCACAAGGTAATTCTGTATAATCCAAATGCTGATGTCTCTTTGCTCAGTAAAGCTTATTATTTTGCAAATTCTGCTCACGGCGAACAAAAACGAATTTCGGGGGAACCCTTTATCCAGCACCCGTTAGCCGTAAGCCGCATTTTAGCCGAGCTGGAACTGGACCTGGAAACGCTGGTGGCCGGCCTTTTGCACGATGTGGTAGAAGACACTCAGGTTACCTTGCAGCAGATTGAAAAAGAATTTAGCGCTGAAGTTGCCCTGCTGGTAGATGGGGTAACCAAGTTGAGTCGCTTGGAATACAAGTCGAAAGAAGAACGCCAGGCAGAAAACCTGCGCAAGATGTTCCTGGCCATGGCCAAAGACATCCGGGTAATTCTAATAAAACTGGCCGACCGCCTGCACAACCTGCGCACCTTAAAGTATCAGCCCGAATCCAAACAAAAAGAGATTGCTGACGAAACGCTGGAGATCTTTGCGCCTTTAGCGCACCGCTTAGGAATTTACCGTCTGAAGTGGGAAATGGAAGATCTGGCATTCCATTACAAAAACCCCGATAAATATTCTGAGCTGCGCAATCAAATTGCCAGTACCCGTCATAAGCGGGAGGAATATATCCAGGAAGCTATTGCTGCTTTAAAGGATAAAATCGATGCCGTGGGCATTAAAGCCAGCATCCAGGGCCGGCCCAAGCATTTTTACGGCATTTATTCAAAGATGATCAGGCAGCAAAAAGATTTAAGTGAAATATATGATGTGCTGGCAGTGAGGATAATTGTCGATTCGGTGCGGAATTGTTATGCTTCCCTGGGCACTGTGCATACCCTCTGGAAACCTATTCCCGGCCAGTTTAATGATTACATCGCCATGCCTAAATCAAACATGTATCAGTCACTGCATACCACCGTGGTGGGGCCTGGCGGTGAACCCCTGGAGATACAGATCCGGACGAAAGAAATGCACCGTACTGCCGAGTACGGTATTGCCGCCCACTGGCGTTATAAAGAAGGCGGGCAAACGGATACGGGCTTCGATGAGAAACTGGCTTGGTTGCGGCAGTTATTGGAATGGCAGTACGATCTACGGGACGCACGTGAATTCATGGAATCTTTAAAAATTGATTTATTTGCCGATACGGTGTTTGTTTTTACCCCCAAGGGAGATGTGCTTGAATTTCCTACCGGTTCAGTACCTGTTGACTTTGCCTACCAGGTACATACCCAGGTAGGCCACAGGTGTACAGGCGCCAAGGTTAATGGACGAATTGTTACCCTGGACTATAAGCTGAAAAACGGCGATATTGTGGAAATTATTACTTCCAAACAGGCTACCGGTCCCAGCCGGGACTGGCTGAACATTGTTAAAACCTCTCAGGCTAAATCCCGGATTCGTCAGTGGTTCAAAAAGGAACAACGGGAAGAAAATACATCAAAGGGACGGGAAATGTTAGAACGGGAAGTTAAAAAACAAGGATTAAGCTTTGAAGTCCTGAAGAACGAGAAGCTTGCAGAGTTTGGACGCCGGCTTAACCTGTCAACTATTGAAGATGTTTATGCTGCAATTGGTGATGGAGCAATAACTCCGCTAACTATTATCAACCGGATTAAAGAAGAAATAAAATCACAGCAAATCCCGCTGGAAGAAGAAATTTGGCAATTGAAAGCGGAATCCAAACCGGCCCCCGTCTCAGTTCAGCCCACCCAGGGTGTATTGATCAAAGGTGTAGATAATCTGTTAATCAGATTGTCCAACTGTTGTAAGCCGGTGCCCGGTGATCCGATAGTAGGTTACATTACCAGGGGACGCGGGGTTTCCATTCACCGTTCCGATTGCCGCAACCTGTGCCTCTTTCAAAAGATTGACCAGGAGCGGCTGGTTGAAGCAGACTGGAATCAAGGTTTCCGGTTTCCCTTCCAGGTAAAACTGGAAGTATCGGCTATGGACCGGGCCGGCATACTCAGTGATGTGATGTCTGTAATCGCCGAGATGAAAATGAGCGCGAATTGGGTCACCGCCCGTGGCCGTAAAAATCAGATAGCTACTATTGAAATGGTGCTGGAAATGAAAAGCAAGGAGGAACTGGAATACCTGATGGGTAGGATTCACCGTGTAAAAAACGTATATGAGGTAAGAAGAACTAGTTGAAGGAGGTATGTTTGTT
>DMIY01000104.1 GCA_003457075.1 Desulfotomaculum sp.
TTTTGCCCCCTGGATTTCAATACGCCAGATAGTTAAAACTCCAGTATTATTTAGCGATGGGATCTTACCCCGCAAAGCTCTGGCTTCTGGCGAAAGGCTTGTAAATTCCTCTAATAACTGCTGTATAAGGGGGTGCTCCAGACCTAAAAGTGATAAATTTTCATCTTCAATAGCAATGTCCCGTTGGGTGGTAAAACGAATTAATTGACCATT
Organism: Desulfotomaculum sp.; assembly: GCA_003457075.1. Lineage (GTDB taxonomy): Bacteria > Bacillota > Desulfotomaculia > Desulfotomaculales > Nap2-2B > UBA4053. Next base: position 214 of record DMIY01000104.1, read on the forward strand.
ACCCATATCCGCAATATACGTTTTATCTTTTTCTACTTCTATTAGCTTTCCGTTTTTATGCCGTAAAGCTGTCGCCGCAAACTGTATTAATCTTTGCATACCTGCGCCTTTATCATCACGGGCTTGATAATCGGAGATATTAAAACCTTCCAGGTCTTGGAAAAGCTCTAGCACAACATTCCTCGCCCGGGCGGCGTTCTCCATAGCCATTTCAATTTCCTGGCGGGTACGGCGCAGTGCCGGATCGCGGACTGCGTCCTGGTACAGACGATCATAGGACAGCCGCTCAAACAATTGACCCAATATCTGACTGCGCAGATCTTCAGATACCTGCCCGTTCTCATCCACTTTGCCCAATGTCTTAGCGATCTCTTTCAGTTTTTCCTCCAGGATCAAGTATATTTTACCTTCAATCGTGTCTGCGGCAACAAAATTATAGACCTGAGCGGTAGACTTCTGGCCATAGCGGTGAATACGGCCAATCCTTTGCTCCAGGTCCATTGGGTTCCAGGGTAAATCATGGTTAAAAAGAATATGGGAAAATTGAAGATTTATACCTTCGCGTCCTGCAGCCGTACAAATCAACACCTTGGGGCCATCCGGCCGCTTGAACCTTTTCTCTGCTGCTGCCTTGGCGCCTTGGTCCCCGCCCTTGAGCACTTCCACACCCTGGCCGGGAAAGGTATCCTTAATTGCTTCTTTGATGCTATCTACACTTCCCAGGTAGGTGGTAAAAATAACCACTTTCTCATTATGATTAATCCGCCATATTTCACCTAACGCCCTGAGTAACTCAATTATTTTTGTTTCAACACCGTTTGGGCAAAGTTCCAGCAAACTATAAATACGCCTGCGCTCTTCCGGCAGGGCAATGGATACAAAATCTGCCGCCGATTCTTCGGCGGTTCCGGTAGCAATATCACTCGCGCCGTGCAGGTCGTAATTATAAATGAATGTTTCTGCATCTTGAATCTTTCGTAACATCCTTAAGCGGTAATCAGCTAATATCCGTTCAACTTCGGCCCTCCCCATGGTATCAAAGGGTAAATTAAACATTTCACGAATCAGCGTCCGGGCTTCAGAAAGGGCGTTATTTCGGCCATCTACATCCATATTCTGATCACAGTGAATCGCTTCATGGATTGTTAGCATTAATAACCGCCGGCGCAATGTTTTTTTAACGGCGGCAAAACTGGAGGCAGCAATTTTTTGAAAAATAGTCATGACAAAACCAAGGGCTCTATTCTTTCCGCCTTGAGTTTCAGCCAAATTGTAACCATCGCGCAAGTAATCCTGTAAAGCAGTATAGAACTTTAATTCATCTTCGTTCAAATGAAAAGCTTGTGTATTAACAAACCTCCGGGCGAAAATGAGGCTTCCGTCCGCTTTACAGGCATCAGCCTTCGTCCGCCTTACCACCACAGCATTTAAGCGGTGACGGCTTTCCACCATCTCCTGTTCATTTTGGAATAGGGTCGGATCCAATAAACGCACCAGCATCCAAAAACGGAAATGGTCTCCCTGGTGCGGAGTGGCCGGAAGCAATAGCAAGTCCCGGCAGTGGCCCCGAATAGCTTCTGACAGTTTGTAATTCTCGGTTTTTTTAACCCTCCGCCCATTTTTATAGGCTGAAAGATGGTGCGCCTCGTCAAATACCACCAGGTCCCAGGGAGGAGCTTCCAGCAGACGTTTGACCCTGGCCGGCCGCTTTAAAGTATCAATCGAGGCAATTAACCGGTTATGTTTGGCAAAAGCATTTGATTTTCGGTCCGTGACATCACCCTCAGAACCGAATATTTCAAAATCAAGGTTAAATGTTTCATTTAACTCCCTGGCCCAGTTATTAACCAACCCTGCCGGTACAATCATTAAAGTTCTGTTCATCTGGCCGCGGGAAGCCAGTTCACGCAGGATCAGCGCTGTTTCAACGGTTTTTCCCAGACCCACCTCATCAGCAATTAAAAATCTTCGCGGCGATGCCGCAGCCAGCCTGTGTACCAACACCACCTGATGGGGAAGCAAGTCCACTTTGGCCGAGGTTAGGGTAGTGGCGCTATCCATCAGAGGCAGTTGTTCAGCTTCCAAGGCCAACCATAATAACTCAAGATTTTTCGGGCTAACCTGACGCAAACCCGAAAGCACCCTTTGCTCCCAGGTTAATTGGTAACGTAACGTCTCAACGGGAACTTGCCGCTGGCCAACGGACTTAAAAAATACCGCTGCATAACCACCAGGGCTTAACGCCGCGATCACACCTTCACCAAGATCCGGGTGAGACACTGGCTGGCCCGGCTTAAAATCAGGAATAACGGCGGACATAAAATCCTCCCCCGATTTCTTCTACTAATTCACCGCACTGGGCTTTCTGATCCTCTACCATGATTATTTGCGCTTCCCTGGCCACACCGTTCCAAAGGGCATAAGTCACGCTCAGCTCATGACCGGATCGCAAACGCAAATAGGCATGTTCATTAGAATCAATCCGCCACTGCCGCCAATTGCAATTTAAACCGAAAACTAGCCCTACGTTATTGCCATAATAGTCCTGCACATGTACAATCAGGCGTTGAACACGATTACGCAAAAATTTGAAAGCTGCCTTGAGTTCCAGCATTTCTAAAACAGTTTGCAATCCAACAACAAATATTGTTTTGCCGTCCTTTGAGGGAGGGGTTGACGGCAGTTTTTCTTCAATCCATTTAAGGGCTACATGCAAGGGTACTTGCTCGTTATTTTCCAGAAGGGGACTTAATAATTGGGCATCCCAAACTAAACTGCTGCCAGACCGCAGCCAGGCCGTACTCCTCATTTCTCTCACCCATCATACACCTCCCCTTCTTCCCTGAATTCCATAGCATATTGAACGTACTGAGGTTCAGGCCTGGTCAGCTTCTCCTGTCTCCAACTTTGCCAGAGACGTCTTCCCAAGGCAGACGCTTCCCTAATATGTGCATGCGGAGACATTTCTGCATACCAGCCAAGAATAGCCTCGACAGAGGGCTTATATAATAACTTTTTTTCGCTCAATTCTTTTTGGATATTAATGCCGCTCTCAGGTAAGGCTGCCCCGATAACAAAATGGGCAATGTCGAGATCCAACTTTATTGAATCCCTGCGTTTTCCGGGCCGGGTTAAGAACGCAAATCTCTTTTCTACCGGTACCACTGATACTCGTTTATTAACTTCCTCAACCCAACCAAGGTCTATCAAATCATCTATAGTAACCGTTGTCCCCCGTAACATTTTGTGCACTTCATCCCGGGGTAGTGTTTCAGTATTTTGAAACAGGCTTAAAAATAGCCGCGTGACGGGAAGTGCAGATTCCGGAGGCCGCTTGACGAGATCACCGCCAGTGTCATCCAACAATTGATTTATTCCCAATAACGCATCTTTAATGGAAAGAACTTCACCGCTCCCGGTGAAAACCTGCCCGTAGTGACGGCTGTAAAATTCCAGGGCCTTCCCCCGCAACACCACCCTGATATCCGCTTCAGAAATATCCTGGTTCCGATATAATTCAAGGATGCGCTGCTGGTTCTTAACTTCCTCTTTGACCCAGCGGCGCATTTTAGCCCAGGAGACAGGGGTTGGTTCTTCTTGACGCTTACGGCAAACATGAAGAATATCGTATTCAATCTTTTGTGAACCAAATGTTCCTGGTTTACTTCCTTCACCCTTAGTCTCATCGCTTCGTATTGGATAAGTTGAAATTAATATATAACCAGCTTCAAAGAGACTACGCAATACTACCTCCCACTGTGAATCTGCACTATGATGAAATGTAAATGCTAATAATCCACCATGTTTTAAAATTCTATATGCCTCCATCCAGCAGGCTGTGAGGGTATTTTCATAAAATTCTGTTGCTGAGTCCGGCCTAAAGAGGGGATTGGGGTCACCCACGTTAAGTGAATTATCCTGTGTATAATTCCTTATTAGTTGAAGATATTCGGCTTTTATAGTGGATTTCTTTTCCCATTCCTCTCGATCCTCCGGGTGCTCAGCCCTATTCTTTATAGCCTCAAGTGTTTTAGGTGTAGCTATAGGACGCCAGTATTCAGCTTCTGGTTTGCCCTCATACCATTTCAACATAGGTATACGCAACCAAACATAAAAAAAGTCTGCAAGGTCGGCGTAAAAAATATTATCGCCAAAAGGTGGATCCGTAACAACGATGTCAATAGTATAATCATTTATAGCATCTATTTGAGTAGATGACATGCACATTATTGTTGCGTTTGCTTCTGTTAAGCTATCACAAGTCGAAACCCATTCACTTTTAGAACTATTTTCTTTATCTATAATATATAGCTCCTTGGGGTCATATTTCCATTTTAAAGATTCTATACATGTTTTAACAGAAGAATTCCAATTTCCCCTCCCATATTTACCAAACATATTATTCTCTATAAAATTTGTTTTGGGATGGTAATTTGAGTTAGAAAACATTGGCTCTAATTGATCGGCTTGGATATTCCAAAATGCAAAGACATTTTGATTGCGCAAATATTGTTGATGGGCTCCTAATACATGTTCTTTGAGTTCAATTGAGAAATTACTTTCAAGTAAAAAATTTATTATACGTGAATGCAACAACAATTGCCTTGAATTAAACATGGTCCACCAATGTGTATATCCCCAATTAGGAATGCCACCATTATTTTGAAAGGTCATAAATGCGAAAGGTAATTTATCTTTTGGCCAACAATTACACAAATCTTCATCTTTTAAATTCATCCACTCTTTCTCAGCCTTATTGATTCGATTTATATCAAAAGCATCAGGTGCTTTAAAGTAACGCCCGTTGTAATTATATCCCTCTGCTTCACATTCTGGACAATAACATTGAAGTGCGTAAGTTGCAACTGGTGCTGTCCTACGGATATCTTTTACTATATCGAGGGCATTTTGATTGAAATTCAAATCTGCAGCCAGTTTAATTATCTCGTTGTCCTCTTTTTCCCCTGCTATAATTGCCTGCCGTACCAAAGCAAGTTTACCTGATTGTCGCAACTGATCAACCCATTCAGGGGCATAGCCACCGGCTTTCAATGCTTCAGCCATATCGTTAAGAGAAAGGCTCATTTTTATAGCAGTTAGCAAATCGTTCTCACGTCCGCAGGCCGCATTTTGACAGGTGAATTTGCTTTTACCAGGCACGGTGCCCCGGCGCGTGTCCATAACAGTGCCGTCAGGCAGTTCTAAATATCTCGGCAATCCATATTTTTTCCGGTCTGTATCAACATCAGCATCATCAATCTCACCGCTATTTAAATCCTGTTCAAGGATATTGCCCTTTCCGTCTTCTTCTGCATCCTCCGCTTCATCAAAATAAGTATGCGAATCATCCGCGTCCAGTTTGATGCGGCCACGCACTTCAATTAGCTCCAAATTTTTCAATCGCTCACGGTACCAGGCTTCCGTTTGTTCCACCGTAGCTTTAGCAAAACCGCCCAAATCCATCTCATTTAAAGTGCCGGGAGATCCTTTAAGCCATTCCGGATGAATGAGTAATGTCATGTATATGGGCTTACGCTCTATCCCCAACGCCTTTTTATTAACATTACCGGACTTAAAGTCATAAACGGGCTCATTGTTGACATAACCTTTTATTTTACCCCGCTGGCGCTCCAGTTCAGTAATTAATTCTTCACCTGAAAAATTTCCACAAGAAGGACAACATAAGCCGGGTTCATCGCCGGCAGATTCCAATAACCGTGATATTCTGGCCAGTTTTTCGTCAGCGTTGCCCTTACTGTAATCTTTTAAATCCCGGGCATACGATTGAGAAATCTCCGTAAATTTACCTTCCCCGGGCAGTATAATCCTGGGCGCTCCCGGCGCCATTCGGGTTTCACCCAATTCCGCATGAAAAGACGTACCGCAGAAGGGACACTTTAATTCAATATAGCTGGTGGACAGCTTTTTCTCCGCTACAACCGGCGAGCGGAAAACGGGTGTGCGGTGGCCACAGCCGGCAACCGGGCAGGGGCCGTGTTTGGCCCAGAATGTATAGATCACCTCCGGCCCTTCCCAGCGATAATTACGTCTTTCTCCTGGTGGCAAATCGATGGGATCCACAGATGCTGTTTCATTTGTACGTATATCAACCCACCTGCCTGTATGATCGCGGGGGCAGGTAGTTGTATAAAATGGCTGTATTTGAGGCTNNACTCTTCCGGGTCTGAACATGACAGTTCGTTTTTCACTACCAACCATGCAACAGGGTTTAAATCAACCCCGTACATTTGCATGCCTAGACGTGCTCCCTCTACTAAAGTGGTACCTCCACCCATGAAATTGTCTAAAACCTTAAGCTTTTTAAAACTTCCGGCCTTCTGGTGGTTTGTATAATAGTGTTCCCATACTTTTTTTGCAGCTTCAGCTGGGTCTTCCGTTACTTCTGTTGAAGCAGCAATAAGCATTGAACGAAAAACTGAAGAGTTTCTTCTGGCCCACCATTTCATAAACTGGTATATGGGCTTTCTCGTTGCACCTGAACTCCCTTCAACACTTGAGATACGGTTTACTTCTAATATTGGAAAATCCACCTCAAGGCAGGTTTTTGGACGGTTTGGATCAGAAAAATCCGGTACCTTTAGACGAACCGCTTTTCCTAAATTGGGTGGGGCATCTTTTTTATTATTTTTTTTAGTAGCCCTTTTTGTTTCTTTAAAATTTAAGCTAGGAGTCTCTAAAATTTTAAGTTGCTCATTATCAACAATTAGGTTTAAATGGCCATTTGTCGACTTGCTTTTCCTTCCAGCCGCCATTATGTTTCCTCCGGAAATTCTATAAATGGTACTAATGCCTCAAAAATTGTCAACCCGCCGTGAGTCAGGTGGGGATAACCTCCCTGTATCTTCCAGCGTCTTTGTCCCAATACCATATGGTGCTTATTTATGGTGGCGGCCAATGGAGGCATAAAACCGGCGGGAAAGGGAGTTTCAGCCACACATGAACGCCCGGCGCCAAAGTATTCAATTAAGACATCCTTAGCCTGTGGTTCTGTTTCTTCCGTGGAAAACAATTTACAATTAGCATAGCCGTGATCTGAGGTGATAACCGGTTTCCTGCCTTTTCGCAATTTGTTGACCAACTGCCAAAAACCCGGCCCGGCAAACTCTTGCTGTATAGCGCTTTCTACTTCCCCGGGCTCCCTTTTATAAAGGTGGATTAAGTCGTCAAGCCAGCAGTGCCATAGAAATATATCTGGTGAAGGTGGAACATCTCCCAAGCAGTCCTGGAATGGCGATGTCAATACATCGGTGCGGGTAGCCTTTCCTCCCAACAGAAAAGAATCTGTAGCG
>DMIY01000002.1 GCA_003457075.1 Desulfotomaculum sp.
TTTCCATACTCCTGCCATAAGTCTGACTATTTCTTTTGATGCCTCCCATATATTTTGATGTCGGGTTATATCTATCCAGTTTACGCGCTGATCATGCTTAAACCAGGTCATCTGACGCTTGGCAAACCTGCGTGTGTTTCTTTTTAGCAGCAATACTGCTTCTTCCAGGGCAATCCTGCCCTTAAGATAAGGTATTATTTCCTTATAACCAAGCCCTTGCATCGAAACAAGTTCAGGCCCGTATCCCCGGTCCAATAACTGTTGCACTTCTTCCACCAGCCCCGCCGATAACATTTTATCCACCCGCTCTTCTATCATTTTGTAAAGAGCCTGCCGGTTCATGTTCAGGCCAAACATGAGCAAATTGTATTTCGGCCGGTGTTGTTGATCTCTGTTTTGGAAACTGGAAACCGGCCGCCCCGTCTGGTGATAAACTTCCAGTGCCCGGATAACCCGTTTTAGGTTGTTTGGGTGCAGCCTGGCCGCGGTTGCCGGGTCTACTTCTATGAGTTGACGGTAAACCGCTTCCACCCCGTGGGCTTCCGCTTCATTTTGCAAGCGGCGGCGCAATGCGGTATCTGTACCGGTGAAGGTAAAGTCGTAATGATCGATCACCGAACGGACGTATAATCCCGTACCTCCTACCAGCAAAGGAAGTTTGTCTTTGGCAGTTATTTCGTAAATATGTTTTTCCGCCTGCTGCTGGAAAAGGGCAACACTGTATTGTTCACCGGGATCAATAATATCAATCATGTAGTGGGGAATCTCCTGCCGCTCTTCCATAGCGGGTTTGGCCGTACCGATGTTCATATAGCGGTAAATCAGCATTGAGTCGGCGGATATGATTTCCCCATTAATCTTTTTGGCCACCTCTACTGCCACGGCAGTTTTGCCGGTAGCCGTAGGTCCGACAATAACCAGCAAGGGAGGAACCGTCATTGTTACTCATTCCATAATATCAAAATTCAACACCGCAGAATGTTGCCTGTTCAAGTACGCAAAAAACGCCGGGCCAGTTCAGTGAAAGAAAACATAATCGTGGTTGGCCGGCCGTGCGGGCAGGTATAAGGGTTAGTAGCGCCGGTCAGTTTTTCCAGCAGCATCTTCATGGCTTCAACAGACAATCTAGAGCCTGATTTGACGGCAGCCCTGCAGGCCGCCGTTGCTGCCAGGTGATGGATCACATCCTGCCGGTCAGGTGAACGGCCGGGGGCGGCCAGATAATCCAGCACGTCCCGGAAGTAAGCCTCCGCCTCTCCGAAAGGAAAATTTACCGGCACTCCCCGCAACAGCATGGTATCCCCGCTCAGATCATCCATCTCAAAACCCAGGGAAGTAAAAAATTCTCTGTATTCAAGAAGCGACTGTAATTCACCGTGGCTTAAGTGAAGGGGCGCCGGGGTTAATAACATTTGAGCTGCCAGACTGCCGCTGGACATGCCGGCCAGGTAATCTTCATAAAGCACTCTTTCATGTGCGGCATGCTGGTCTATAAGATAGAGGCCTTCTTCACCACATCCCAAGATATAGGTTGGAAGAAGGTGTCCAATGATCTGAACAGGCGGAAAAGGCTGGCTCTTACTGTTATATCCGGGTAATGATTCCGAAAAAAACAACCCGGGTGGTTCCATATCAAAGGTAAAGAAGTCCTGTTCTATTCTGATGGGTTTTTGATTTACTCTTTGAGAAACAGTTTCTTTCCTAATAATTTCTTTTTCCTTTGTAAAACGGTGACCTTCCCCGGGAACGGTTGGCAATCTGCCAGGATCCTTCTGCACCGGCAGCCCCGGAATCACCAGGCTGGTATGCAGCGCTTCCCGTACGCTCTGCCTTACCAGGGTAGAAACTTCTTTTTCATTTAAAAGGCGAATTTCCAGCTTCGCCGGATGTATATTTACATCCACCAGACCGGGATCAATGGTCAGATGAATCACGGCAACCGGGTACCGTCCGCCGGGAAGCATGGTATGGGGTGCATCCTGAAGGGCAAGTGCGATCGCCGGGCTGCGTATATAACGATTATTTACTATTACCGTGATTTGCTGGCGGGAACTGCGGTTAACCGACGGCTTGCTCACGTATCCTTCTATTTTTAACCACTCATTCTGAAATCCTATAGGCAGCATCCCACCCGCCTGGGCGATGCCGTAAGCGGCAGCCAGCACGTCAATAAGCTGACCTGAGCCTGGAGAAGAAAAAACTTCCCGCCCGTTGTGTTTGAATCCGATCTTAACTGCCGGCCGGGACATGGCCAGGCGGCATATATAATCGCCTATCAACCCGCCTTCTGTGGTCCATTTTTTTAAATGTTTACGCCGGGCCGGCGTGTTATAAAAAAGATCTTCAACGGTAATCGAAGTGCCGGCAGCAACGCCGGTCTGCCGGCAGGTAATTAATTGCCCGCCGTGGATTTCGAGAAAGGTTCCGGCGTGGATGCCGGCAGTCTTTGTTTTGAGTTTTACTTTGCTCACGGCAACAATGCTGGGTAAAGCTTCTCCCCTAAAGCCCAGGGTAGTAATCCGGTTTAAATCATCTAAACAACGAAGCTTGCTCGTAGCGTAACGCAAAAAGGCGAGACGGGCATCTTCTTCATCCATTCCACAACCGTTGTCAACGACAATAAGCTGCCTTACACCCCCTGCCCAGGCCTCAACAGTAATGACTGTAGCCCTAGCATCTAAAGAATTTTCCACCAGTTCTTTTACTACTGAGGCCGGTCTTTCCACCACTTCACCGGCAGCAATCTGATTGGCAGTTAATTCGTCCAGAACAGCAATTCCGGCCAACTCATACTCCTTCCTTCGACGTCCTCGAAAATAGATTTTGCTTGCCGTTCGTTT
>DMIY01000003.1 GCA_003457075.1 Desulfotomaculum sp.
TTGCCTGCCTGGGCTGATGCAATCCACCAACTGGCCGGTCTGTTGGCAGAAAAGCTTCGCCTCCAGGAAACCGAAAAACTTTTTTACCAGGTAGAAATGCCCCTGGTAAAGGTATTGGCAGAAATGGAAATTGCCGGGGTAGCCGTAGATACTCAAAGGCTGGCTATCATGTCAGAAGAATTGGGTCAAAAGATAAATAATTTAACACAGGAAATTTACCAGATGGCGGGCGAACAATTTAACATCAATTCTACAAAGCAGTTGTCCCACATACTTTTCGAAAAACTACAACTGCCGGTAATCAAGCGCACTAAAACAGGGTATTCTACCGATGCCGGGGTGCTGGAAGAACTGTCCAATGCCCACCCGGTGGTGAGTAAAATCTTAGAACACAGACAACTGATGAAGCTAAAATCAACCTATGTGGACGGCATGGCAGCCCTGATCAATCCACGCACAGGACGCCTTCATACCACCTTTCACCAGGCAGTAACAGCTACAGGACGCTTGAGCAGTTCCGACCCCAACCTGCAAAATATTCCCATCCGCCTGGAAGAGGGGAAAAAAATAAGGCAGGTGTTCATTCCGAGGGAGGGGAATAACCTCATCCTGACGGCCGACTATTCTCAGGTTGAATTACGGCTTCTGGCTCACATGAGCGCCGACCAAACCCTTAAAGAAGCTTTTCAAAGGGGGGAGGATATTCATACCCGGACCGCTGCTGAAGTATTCGGCACAACGGTGGCTGAAGTAACGGAAAATATGCGTTCCCGCGCCAAGGCTGTAAATTTTGGAATTGTTTATGGAATCAGTGACTTTGGGCTGGCCCGCAATATAAATGTATCCCGTCAGGAAGCAAAACAGTACATTGAAAAATACTTTAACCGCTACCGCGGTGTACAGGAATATATCAAGCGTACCATCAGTGAAGCACGGGAAAAAGGATACGTCACCACAATCTTGAACAGGCGCCGCTATTTGCCGGACCTGTTCAGCCCCAACCACACGGTACGCAGCTTCGGTGAGCGTACTGCCATAAATACCCCTATCCAAGGCAGCGCAGCAGACATCATCAAGCTGGCTATGATCCGCATACATCATAAACTAAAGACCCGTCAGCTTAAAACCCGGATGATCCTCCAGGTACACGACGAGCTTATTTTTGATGTTCCAAAGACGGAAGTAAAAGAAGTACAGGAACTGGTCCGGGACTGCATGGAAAATACTATGCTCTTAGACGTACCTCTGCTGGTGGAAATGAAGATGGGGCCTAACTGGTACGAAGTAAAGAAAGTGTGAGGTTATTGCAATTTGAGAAATCAAGGAGAGAATATCATGCCTGAACTACCTGAAGTAGAAACAATAAAGCGCACCCTGGAAGCAAAGCTTAAAGGTTTGTTCATCACTGCGGTGGAAATCTTTCTCCCCAAGCTCATCCGCACCCCCGTTCCGGAAGAATTTCAATCCCTTCTGGCCGGTCAAACCATTCAAAGACTGGAGCGGCAGGGTAAGTATCTATTATTCCACCTCTCGCAGAATCTTACCATGATCATACACCTGCGCATGACCGGACGCCTTGTTTACTCCCTGCCCGGTACACCGCTTACCCCCCACACCCATGCCATCTTTCATCTAAACAACGGCTATCAGCTTAGATTCTCAGATACACGCCAGTTTGGGAATATCTCCTTAGTACCCGCAGATAATCTGGATAAGGTTTCCGGTTTAAACAGCCTGGGCAAGGAACCGTTGAGTCAGGAATTCACACGCGAATACCTGAAAAAGCAATTGCGCCGTCACCGCGCCGCGCTGAAACCCCTTCTCTTAAATCAAAGCTTCATCGCCGGGTTGGGCAATATTTATGCTGATGAGGTTTTATTTCGGGCCCGGATTCACCCCCGGCGGCTTTCCAACACGCTCACCCCGCGGGAAGCAACCCGGCTTTTTCATGCCATCCAGGACATACTAAAAGAAGGTATTGAAAACCGCGGCGCCACTTTCCGGGATTACGTAGACGGCAACGGAACGGCAGGCAATTATCAAAACCTGTTGAAAGTATATAACCGTGAAGGCAAACCCTGCCCAAAGTGCAGCAAAACCATCGTCAAGCTGCGCATCGGCGGACGCGGTACATACTTCTGCCCCTACTGCCAAAAGATGTAGTTTCTATACTCAAAGCTATGCACAATCTGCCGGAGTTAAAATATTTACTCCGGCGGCAGGAGCATACATCCGGTTTGCCGAACTTTTCCCGTGGACGAGGTGATGTTTTTGCGTTTTCTGCGCCGCAGAAGTAGACTCAACTCAAGACGAATCCTGCTTCTATTGCTGATTTTACTTCTGGTTCTGAACATCAATCGCCTGGGACGAGCACTATATCCCTTCTCTCACCGTGACGTTATTTTTTGCTATGCTCAGCAGTATAATCTAGACCCTTGCCTGGTAGCCGCCATAATAAAGACCGAAAGCAACTTCAACCCCGGCGCCCTCTCACGTAAAGGAGCAATGGGGTTAATGCAGGTAATGCCGCCAACGGGAAAATGGGCAGCCGCTGAAATTGGACTGTCCGGGTTCTATCCCGGCCAGCTTTATAACCCGCAAGTCAACATCTGCATTGGTTGCTGGTACCTGTCCGACCTTTACCGGGAGTTTAATGGAGATACCGTCCTGGTGTTGGCGGCTTATAACGGCGGCCGCGGTAACGTAAAGAAATGGTTAACCCAAGTAGACTGGTCAAAAAATCCGGACAAAATTGACCAGTTGCCATTTCCTGAAACCAGGCAGTTCATTCGCAAGGCGCTCTGGAACCACAAAATATATCGTTATCTGTACGGCCGGGAACAAAGCCCCAACTAAAAAAAATTACCCGTTTAGTGTCAACGGGCAATCAACACATCAACATTCAAAGGAGGAGTTGCCCATGATGGTTGACGCCCTCTCCACAAAGCATGAAGATAGCATGCTTGCCGTTCGCTTGCAAGGAGCCACATATGCGAAAGGCCGGTAACGAGACACGGCGCAGGTGAGGTTAGCGAATCGGCTTAAGCGAATCGCGCAGACAACAGTATGCAAAAAGATCAACAGCGAACACTAGAGAAGCTTTGTGACGTTAAAAAACCAAGAAACCACGCGCAATATGCAGCGCTGGCAGATTCGCTCCGAACCAAGCCGATGTCTTGTCGGCCTGTAGCATCGAAGCGACGGCAAACGAACGGCAAGCAAAATCTATTTTCAAAGGAGTTGAAAAACGACGGAACTATTTAAGGCAGTTACAATCCCGGAAGCACGAAGGATGATTCTGGCTCATTACAACCGGCAGGGAAAAACAGAAACGCTTTCTTTACTATCTGCCTTATGCCGTTATCTGGCGAGAGAAGTAAAAGCTGCGGAAGATGTACCGGGCTTCAGTCGTTCTACGATGGATGGTTTTGCTGTGCAGGCCAGGGATACTTTCGGCGCGTCCGAAGGACTGCCCGCTTACCTGGAAATAGCAGGCGAAGTGCTCATGGGCGAAGAACCACAGGGAGGCGTGGAACCTGGTCAGGCCTGGCAAATTGCCACGGGCGGCATGCTGCCGGCAGGAGCCGACGCCGTGGTAATGGTCGAATACACTGAAACACTGGACGAGAAAACCATTGGCGTTGTTAAACCAGTGGCCCCGGGAGAAAACGTAATCCGCCGGGGAGAAGACTTGACCACCGGCGACCCCATACTGCCAGCCGGCCATTGCTTAAAGGCGCACGATTTGGGCGTCCTGGCCGCTGCCGGAGTAACCGCAGTGGAAGTTTTCTGCCGGCAGCGGGTGGGCATAATATCCACGGGAGACGAGGTGGTACCTCCCGACGAAAAACCGGCGCCGGGAAAGATAAGGGATATTAATTCTTACACCCTGTATGGAGCGGTTGCAGAGGCAGGCGGTGAACCGCATCTTTACGGCATAGTCAAGGACGATTTTCAAAAAATACGGGAAAGATTAACCATAGTTTTAAAAGAAAACGACCTGGCGCTGCTCTCCGGCGGCAGTTCAGTGGGAACCAGAGACGTAGCGGCAGAAGCAATAAACTCTTTGGGTAGCCCGGGGGTATTGTTTCACGGCCTCCCCATCCGGCCCGGCAAACCTGCCATTGGAGCGGTGGTGGCGGGAAAACCGGTTTTCGGTCTGCCCGGTCATCCCGCCTCTGCACTGGTAGTTTTTCAGTTGCTAGTGGCTCCCCTGCTGCGTATGGGAAACTATTCCGGGGAAGAAAACGGATTCCGGGAATTCCCTTTGGTAGCCCGGCTCACCCGCAACCTGCGCTCTGCCCCGGGACGGGAAGACTTTATCCGGGTCAGGTTGTTTTTACAGCAAGGAAGCCTTTATGCCGAGCCCGTCCTGGGCAAGTCAGGGCTGATCACTACTCTGGTAAAAGCCGACGGCCTGGCCAGAATACCCGCCGGCAAAGAAGGGGTCGAGGCGGGAGAAACGATAGAGGTAAAATTGTTTTAGGGAGTGGAAAAATCATTATGGAAAAAAATACTGTGAAACGTGACGTTTACCTGGACGATAAACCGTGGGAAGAGGCACTGGAACTTTACCTGGAATTCCTGGATCAAACAGGAGCGTTAAAACCGGCGCCGGCAGAGCAGATTCCGGTCGAAAAAGCACTGCGCCGGGTGACAGCGGCGCCGGTGTACGCCAGGGTTTCCTCTCCTCATTACCACTCAGCAGCCATGGATGGTTACGCTGTGAGATCCACCGCTACTTTCGGCGCTTCCGAAACTACACCCGTCAGGCTCGAAACAGGTATTGACGCCGTGCCGGTAGATACAGGAGATCCCCTGCCCGCAGGATACGACGCGGTAATAATGATCGAGGACATTCACTTTGTAAGCGAAGATACAATTGAAATAATACATCCTGCCTACCCCTGGCAAAATGTCCGGGTGGTGGGAGAAGATATTGTAGCCACGGAAATGATCATACCCGCCAACCACCGGGTGCGGCCGGTGGATTTAGGAGGCCTGCTGGCCGGAGGAACAACCAGAATTCCCGTTTACCCTCAGCCGCAGGTAGTCTTGATCCCCACCGGTAATGAACTGGTGGAACCGGGAACAGAGCTGGAAGCAGGAAAAATCATCGAGTTTAACACGCGGATGCTGGCAGCGATGGTGGAAGAATGGGGCGGGATTGCCAGACGATTCAACACAGTACCGGATGACCTGGAAGCTATCAAAAAAACTTTGCTTTCTGCTCTGCAAATTGCAGACATGGTGCTGATCAGCGCCGGTTCCTCAGCCGGCAGGGAAGACTTTACCGCCGAAGTCATCCGCCGCCTGGGAAGTGTGCTGGTGCATGGAGTGGCCACCAGGCCGGGCAAGCCGGTAATCCTGGGAACGGTAGAAAACAAGCCGGTAATTGGTGTGCCCGGCTACCCGGTATCGGCATACCTGTGCGCCGAACTTTTCGTCAAACCGGTTATCTACCGCAAACTGGGATCCCTGCCCCCAGCGCGGGAAAAGGCAAACGCCATGATCTCCCGTAAACTTGTCTCTTCCCTGGGAGTGGAGGAATTCGTTCGTGTCAAACTGGGCCGTGTGGGGAACCAGATGATAGCCACGCCCGTTTCCCGCGGAGCGGGAATCATTATGTCGTTAATCCGGGCTGACGGCATGATCCGCATACCAAGACTTTCAGAAGGATTCGCAGGCGGAGAAACGGTACCGGTGGAACTGCTGCGTTCCTTGCCGGAAGTACAGGAAACCACTGTGATCATTGGCAGCCACGACAATACCTTAGACGTGCTGGCCAATCACCTGCGGATAATTTACCCGCAGGCTTTCCTCTCCAGCGCCCACGTGGGCAGTCTGGCCGGACTGAACGCCCTGAAGCGAAACGAAGCCCATTGCGCCGGCGCACACCTATTAGACGAAGAAACCGGCGAGTATAACATTTCTTACATCCGGCGGCTTTTACCAGGGCGCAAAATGGCGCTGGTCAACCTTGTCTACCGGGAACAAGGGCTGATCATTAAAAAAGGGAACCCCAAAAACATCAAGGGGCTGGTCGATCTGGCCCGGCCCGACGTCACCTTCGTCAACCGCCAGCGGGGGGCAGGCACCCGTGTACTGCTGGACTACAATCTGAAGGCATTGGGAATACGCCCGGAGGAAATTCGCGGTTACGATCGGGAAGAATACACCCACATGGCCGTGGCAGCAGCAGTAGCCGCCGGGGAGGCAGACGCCGCCCTGGGCATCCAGGCAGCAGCCCGTGCTTTAGGCCTGGACTTTATTGATCTGGTAGAAGAACGATATGATCTGTGCATACCTAAAGAATACTGGGACACACCATATATTCAGCGACTGCTGGATGTAATGAGCCGTCCTGAATTCCGGGAAGAAGTGCGCTCCTTGGGCGGCTACGACCTGCGGGACTGCGGTAAGATCATGTGGGAGCAAAGTTAAATTGATTCTTGCCAGTTTTTTACAGTTTTTTGCCCTATTCACTCTGAAAGATGCGATATAAAGAGGTGGCGAAGGTTTCCCGGCGTGGTTTGATTTTAAATACTTCTTCGAAACTCCCGGTTTTAACCAACCGCCCCTGCTTTAAAACCGTTATCCGGTCGGTAAGAAAGGGTACCTCGAAAAAGTCGTGGGTAACAAAGACGGCGCTTATTCCAGTGGCAGACAATAATTCGCCCAGTTTTTCCAAAAGACCAATGCGGGTTAAAAAATCCAGGGCTGAAAAAGGCTCGTCTAAGAAGAGCACCTCCGGTTCTAAGGCAAAAGCCCTGGCCAGACTTACCCGACGTGCTTCGCCCCCGGAAAGCAGGTGCGCGTGACGCCCGGCCAGGGAAGATATACCCAACTGCTCCAGCCAGTAGCCTACCCGGTGTGGTATCTCCCGGCGGGGGAAACCACGTATTTTAAGGCCCGCGGCAACATTGTCAAACACAGTGGTATTGAGCAACAGCGGCTCCTGAAACACAAAAGCCATGCGGCGGCGAAAGGCCAGGACATTAGAATTATCAGCCTTTTGGCCGTAAAACTCCACCACTCCCTGGGCAGGATGAAGAAGCAGGGCCAGCGCCTGCAGCAAAGTGCTCTTGCCGGTCCCATTAGCTCCAACCAAGGCAACCACTTCGTTTTTTCCCAACGAAAATCTCTCTATGTTTAAGACTTCCCGTTTTCCCCGCAGCACCAGGAGATTCCTGGCTTCCAGAATAACCGTTTCGTTTGTCATATTACCACAATTCCTTTGAAAAGACACGATAGGAAAATAATGCCTAAAGGACAAGAAAAACCCTACTTGCCCAGATCTGCTTCTTTTTTGCCGGCGTCGGGGATAAACAGCGGTTCGCCAAACTTATCCACACCAAAATCTCCAATAATTTTTTGAGTTTGAGGAGAAACCATGAATTCCACAAAAGCCTTCCCGCCTGCTGCATTTACTTTATCAAATTTTTCTGGATTAACCTGCATCACGTGATAAATATTCAAAAGAGTTTTATCTCCCTGGTAGAGAATATCCAGTTTTACATTTTTCTTCTGGGCAAGGTAAGTGGCCCGGTCGGACAATGTGCAAGCCCTCTTTTCTGAAGCAATGTTC
>DMIY01000146.1 GCA_003457075.1 Desulfotomaculum sp.
GCTGCTGATTGCGGACGAACCTACGGGTAATCTGGATCCTGATACTTCCTGGGATTTGATGAAGTTGTTCCAGGAAATCAACAGTAAGGGTACTACCATTATTATGGCTACCCACGCCTGGGATATAGTTGACGCCATGAAAAAAAGGGTGGTGGCTTTGTCTGGTGGTCAGGTAATACGGGATGAGGAAAGCGGGGTTTATGGTTATGGAGCTTAGTACCGCCTGTTATTACTTCCGGGAGACTTTTGCTTCCCTGGTACGTAATAACTGGCTTTCACTGGCTTCTATCGGTACTGTGGCGGTTTCTCTTTTTATCCTGGGTTGTTCCCTTTTGCTCATCATTAATCTGAACGAAATGACAAATACTTTGGAGTCGATGCTGGAGATTAGTGTTTTTTTGGAAAATGACATGGAAAGAGGGCAGGTTAAACAGTTAAATGATAAAATCAGGTTTTTATCCGGAGTAGAACAGGTAGAATTTATTCCCAAGGAACAGGCCTTGGAGCAGATGCGGCAAAGTTTTGGCGACCGCAGGGAGATAGTAAGTAATTTGGATGATAATCCGCTGCCGGATGCCCTTCGGGTAAAGACACGGAAGGCAGCGCAGGTCCCGGAAGTGGCGGGGTTNNGTACGTTATGGCCAAAAAGTGGTGGAAAGGTTGCTTGCCATTACTCACTGGGTTCGGACAGCCGGCCTGGTCACCATGGTGGTTTTAGGAATAGCGGCTGTTTTCCTTATTTCTACGGCAATTCGGATTTCCGTTTTTTCCCGGCGAAAAGAGATTGGAATTATGAAATTTCTGGGCGCTACCAACTGGTTTGTGCGTTTGCCTTTTCTTTTGGAAGGTATGGTCCTGGGGCTTACAGGTGCTTTTTTAGCAGCGATAATAATATATTTCGGTTATTTTATCCTGGTTCAACAAATCAGTTCGGCTATGCCCTTTATTCCGGTAGTGGGTCAAATAGA
Source organism: Desulfotomaculum sp. (assembly GCA_003457075.1). Taxonomy (GTDB): domain Bacteria; phylum Bacillota; class Desulfotomaculia; order Desulfotomaculales; family Nap2-2B; genus UBA4053. The sequence continues at coordinate 969 of DMIY01000146.1, forward strand.
AAAGCTTTTGCCCGTACTTGCGGGTTTATGCGGGTTGGGTATGATTATTGGAGCAGCAGGCAGTTCTATTTCTGTGCACAGGTTTTTAAAGGTCTAGCAAGCAGCTCATCAATCAGTTGAAGATTTTTGGGGGGAGATGTTTTTGCTAAGGACAATGCTTCAGAAATTGACGGTGCTGGTGCTGGCGCTTTTTATGGTCAGCGCCTTCGCAGCCGCGGCTGAAGGAATTAGTGTGGAGGAAAAGCTCAGGCAAACGAGGGATAAGCTTTTCCAGCAGAAGCGGCAGGTAAAACAGGATAAGCAGGAAGTGAACCTTTATCTTAACCGCTTGTCGGAGTTGAATGGCCTGGTTAGCGATAAAGAGCGTCAGGTTGCCAGTCTTAGTAGTACCCTCTCTGTTGCGATGGCCAATCTGCAAAAAGCCGAGGCTGACTTGCAAGAGGCCGAGGCCAGGCTGGTGGAGAGTAAGCGTCAACTGGGTGAGCGATTATATAATGCTTATCTTTATGGGCAGGTAAGTTATCTGGAAGTGCTGCTGGACTCGGAAAGCTTTGGAGACTTTATTAACCGGTATGAACTGCTGAAAAGAATTGTTGCCCAGGATTCAGTTGTCGTAAGCAGGGTTCAGACAGAAAAAGAAACTATTGCCGATCAAAAAGCTGTTCTGGAGAGGAAGCGCGATCAACTGGCCAGTCTTCTTCAGGAGCAGCAAGCAGCCCGGCAGGAGTTGCAAAACAGCCGGCTTCAGCAGAAGCAGCTTGTAGCGGCAGCCCGGACAGAATTGAGCCGCCATCAGGATGAAGTGGACAGGCTGGAGGCACAGGAGAGAGAAATCTTAAGGCAGATTGCCCTGCAAAGAGCAAAGGGCCAGCAGCGCAGGGGCAGTGGTAATTTTGCCTGGCCAGTTGCTGGCCACGCTTCTATTTCTTCAGGTTTTGGTAATCGCCTGCATCCTATTTTGCGTGTGGTACGTTTTCATAACGGAATAGATATACCTGCGCCCGGTGGGACGACGGTGTTGGCTGCCCAGGAAGGCACGGTTATCCACGTCGGCTACATGAGCGGCTACGGCCGGGTGGTCATGCTGGATCACGGCGGAGGCGTCACCACTTTATATGCGCATCTTTCATCACAGTTGGTTTCTGTGGGCCAGGAAGTATCGAAAGGACAGACTATTGCCCGCGTGGGCAGTACGGGGATGTCTACGGGACCACATTTGCATTTTACCGTGATGGTCAATGGATCGGCGGTTGATCCCTGTTCTTATTTATAGATATCCAGGTGTAAATATTTTTGCATGGCAGGGCTGGGTAAAATGTTGTCCTGCACTTTTTGTTTTTTGTGGTTTTTAAATTCCGGACTCAGGTATATTAATAATAACGTGCTTTAAAATATAAAAACAGCAGGGGGTTTTTACGCGTGCGCCGTTCTCTTTATAGGCCTCGTGAGTGGTTGTGGCGGTGTTTTGTGGTTTTGGGCGTTTTGTTTTTTCTTTTGATTGTGGGAATTGGTGGAGTGGTTGTAGCTAATTATAAGCATTTTGGAAATTTGTTTAAAGTAGTTTCGCTTATTAACTCTCGCTACCTGGGGCCTGTAAATACTACGGTTCTTGTGGACGGGGCTGTGCGCGGGCTGGTGGAATCGCTTGGTGATCCTTATTCTGTTTACCTCGACCCGGAGACGTTTTCTAAAATATTGCAGGAACAGATAAAAGGTACGATCGACGGGTTGGGCATTTTAGTGGGAGTTAAAGATGGTTATCTGGCGGTTGTTCGCTCATACCCCAGTACGCCTGCGGGAAGAGCCGGGATTGTTGAGGGGGACGTGATTGTCAAAATCGGCGATCGCGTGACTTCGAAGATGGATCTGGAAACTGCTGTAGGGTTGATCAGGGGACCGGTGGGGACAAAAGTCAAATTAACCATTGCCCGTAAAGGGGTTTTTCAGGAAAAAGAGATGGAACTTACCAGGGAACAAATCACTGTGCCTACGGTAGAAGGATATGTGTTGCCGGAAACAAAAATTGGTTATATAATGCTGGCACAGTTTACGGAGAGAACGCCGGGGGAGGTCAGTAAAGTCCTGGAACAGTTGAAGCGGCAGGGTATGCTCGGTCTTATCCTGGACCTGCGGGATAATCCGGGCGGCGAACTGCATGCGGCCGTAAAAGTGGCTGAAAACTTTGTTCCCCGTGGACCGGTTGTTTACATTGATTACCGCTTGGGGAAAGATGAAACTTACTCGGTAGATGGGCGTAATCTTAACTTACCGCTGGTGATACTGGTAAATAGGACCACTGCCAGCGCTGCTGAAATTTTAGCCGGAGCAATTAAAGACAGGCAAGCGGGTATTCTGGTAGGAGAAAAGACGTTTGGCAAAGGTATCGTGCAAGAGCTTTTTGTTCTGGATCATGGAGCGGGTTTAAAATTGACCACTGCCCGTTACCTGACACCGTCAAAGCATGATATTCACAAGCGGGGGATTGTGCCGGACGTGGTTGTTGCTCAAGGTTCCCGCCTGGAGGGAAAAGATTTGCAAAGACAAAAAGCAATAGAAATATTGGGCAAGATATTAAAAGAGGCAGCTTAAATACTCAGGTGGTGAGATAATGTTTCCATTTGATAGGGTTTTGCCCCTCGTTGTTGCTTCTATCGCCACGGTGTTTGCCAACCCTTTGTTCTGGCTGGTGGTGATGCTGGTTGCCCTGCAGTATCAGCGAATGGCTTCCGTAAGGGAAAGCTTTTTTGGTCTTAAGACCAGCCGGGTATGGTCCGATACGCTGATCGCCACGGGATATGGAATCGGCGGTGGGCTGGCGGGCAGCCTGTTGATTGTATTTGTGGGCCTTAGTCTTTCTGGTTCCAGCCTGCTCTACCTCTGGCCGGTAGCCATTCTTTTGATGCTCATCAATGCCCGCTTTTTGTGCTTTGCTTACGCAGGAGGAGTACTGGCCTTAACGAATCTTATTTTTGGTTTTCCTGCTCTGAATATAGCCCAGTTGCTGGCCCTGGTGGCTATCCTGCATATGGTGGAGAGTGTGCTTATCCTGGTCAGCGGCCATCTGGGCGCCGTCCCTGCCTATTTTAAGGATCGCAGCGGACGGGTAGTGGGAGGGTTTACCCTGCAAAAAATTTGGCCCATTCCCATTGTAGTGCTTGGTGTAGTAGGACAGTCTGTTGCTCCGGAAGGGGTAAATATGCCCCATTGGTGGCCATTGCTTAAGCCAGTGGGAATTGAGAATCTTGAGCGCCTTGTTTATGGCCTTTTTCCTGTGGTGGCCGGGCTGGGATATGGAGACCTGGCAATTGCCCGTAATCCGTGGCAGAAAAGCAAGCTTTCAGCCCTTTACCTGGGGTTGTATAGTGTAGTTTTGCTGTTGCTCAGTGTGCTGGCCCAAAGTTCGCGACCGGTTGCCTTACTGGCGGCTTTGTTTTCTCCTCTTGGCCACGAATTGGTGATATATATTGGCAGACGGTTGGAGTTTCAGGATCAGCCCGTTTATGTGCCTGATCAGCGTGGCATGCGGGTGTTGGATGTGGTGGTTGATACCCCTGCCTGGCAGGCGGGAATTCGTTCCGGGGATATAATTTTGGCCTTGAACGGCCTGCCGGTTTCCGGCCGGGCCGGTATGGAGAACGCTTTGGCAAAGGGATTATGGCCGGTAGAAGTGGAGTTTTTGCATGGTCGAGAACAATCTTATCGCCGGGAGGTGTCGCCGCCAGTTAAGCCCGGACGAACCTTTGGAGTGCTGCCTGTGCCCGAAAGCGGCGAGGAAGCATACATGGAATTGGGTGTTGCAGGGCCGCTTGGGCAGTGGTGGAGAAAATTGCGGCAGAAATTTTGATTATTGACATGGTTTGCCGGCAGGTAATATAATTCGGTGGGGGGTGAGCTGTTTTGTGTGAAGCAAATGCATATCTGCGTAAAGATGGCCAGGAGGAGCTGTTTTTTGAAGCGGTTGATAAAGTAATTCCCCAGGAAGATGGACTGGTGTTGGAGGATATTTTTGGCCGGCGTAAAATTATTAAGGCGAAGATTGCAGAGCTTGCCCTGGTCGATCACAAGATTATTCTGGAAAAAGAGCAGGTCTGATGATGCGGGCATTAAGGCAGCTTAAGGCTTTTTCCTGCATGAAAAGGCGGAGGATAGGATGCTTTTTGGGGATGATTCATTATTTTCCGATCCGGCGTGGGACTTATCCAAAATAGATAATATGGCCAGTCTGGAAGAAAAGGTGAAAACGTGTACCAGGTGTAATCTGCGGGCAGGTTGCCGCGGCGCGGTTTTTGGAGAAGGCAATCCCGGGGCACAGGTAGTACTTTGTGGGGAAGGGCCTGGAGCGGATGAAGACCTTTTAGGACGTCCCTTTGTTGGCCGGGCCGGCCAGTTGCTGGATAAAATTTTAGAGGCCTGCGGTTTTGAAAGGTTTGTCCATGTCTATATTCTTAATATTGTCAAATGCCGGCCGCCCGGCAATCGTACTCCCACTGAGGAAGAAACAACCGCCTGTCGTCACAACTTAAATGCCCAACTGCGAATACTGCGGCCCAGGGTTCTGATCCTGCTGGGAGCCGTTGCCTTACAGGCATTGCTTGATCCCAAAGGTAAAATTACAAAAGCGCGGGGACATTGGGTAGAAAGAAATGGTCTTTTTGTAATGCCCACCTACCATCCGGCGGCCCTGTTGCGTAATCCCTCCCTGAAACGGGATAGTTGGGAGGATTTTAAACAAGTGGTGGCAAAGTATCGCGAGTTCATTGAGCCGGGTCATTACTCCCCTCATTGTTGAGCTAACCATCCATGCCTGTAAGGCACAACCAGT
>DMIY01000044.1 GCA_003457075.1 Desulfotomaculum sp.
CCCTTGAGGGTCTTTCCGTCCACTGCAATGGCGCCGTCAGTAACCTGGGTCTTAAGCCAACTGCCCAGCGACTGATCCACTTTGTCGGCGTCTACCGCCTGTAAGAGCCGGCGGATGGTGGGTTCGCTGGGAGGGATGTAGATCCTCGTTTTCGGATGCCGCCGGCAGTCCAGGCGTTTTAAGAGATCCTGGGTTAGATTACCGGCCCACTGTGCGATGGCGATAAAACTTGTCATTCCAGATAAGATGGCGCAGGCGGCAATCGCCAGGACAACTAAGTTTTTGTGCCGGATGCCCCGCTTTTTGCGGGGATCGGGGACTTGCGCCAGGTAATCCAATAGACCATTTTCCCCGGTAAGAAAGACCGTATTTAAATCCAGCACCGCTTTTTCACCCGTTATTTCCGGAGACAGAAAAGGTGCGGATAAAAGCTTTTGGACGTCCGGACGCAAGGGTTTGACCAAAACGGTTTTGGTTTCCCCGTGATAGTAATAGGTACCCCCCTGACGACCATAACCGCTGGTCTTTCCTAAGGGGAGCCACCCGGCGGCGCGGTAACAAGTGCCATTAAACCGGCTGTGGTTCACGAAAGTTTCGGCTAAGAGTACCGGGTAGTCGAAAGCCGCCTGCCAGTCTGCACAAAGCCGTTTTGTATTCAGGGCCAGCGCCTTCGAAGCCAGGTTCTTCAGGTCGACCCCGGGGAGGATTAAAAAGCGCTGGTTATTTACAACGTAATTTAACCGCTGTGTCTTTTGCTCTAAAGACCAGCCTAGCCATTTTTCGCGGGGGCCGTTCTTTAAGGCGGCGGCGCCCCAACCCAGCAAGGCGACCCATTGTCCGTCGAGCAGGGCCACGTATTTTAAGCTCTTGCCGGGAAGTATGTTAAACCCAAGGTAGTGGTGGGCACGCATTAATTCGTCCCACATACCTGCTTCTTTCCGAAAGATGGGCCGCACCACTAAGAAATCAAGGTTGTCTGATTTTATCCCGTTATCCATAAAGATAATTATAGATCATCTCTTCGGGAAACATCAGACATATTTTGTAAATTATGCTGTTGTTGAGGTATTTTTAACTTTGACGTAGCCCTGGGGCACATCCAAAACATCTTGCATCCATTCTTCAAGCTGAGATCCTTTTTCTAAACTCTGTAATATTTTGTTTCGAAGCACCTCGTCAGATTTCCCTTTTTGGATTTTTTTAATGATTTGTCCCTTAAACATGTAAGATTCTTTACTCAAAACATTTGATACTGGAGAAGTTTGATGAATAAAAATAAATTCTCGTAAGTATTCAGTGAACCAGTCCGCTCGTCCATCCTTTTCTTTTTGCCAATAATCTAAATCAAGATAAAAAGTTTTATTGAAGGGCTGGACACGTTTCTTTTTTTATTGCATAATTAGGACATGAATACTTTATCAACCTGCCTTCAAGAAAATCTGACCCAGCTTATACCCACAACTTTTTGCTCTTTTCCTGATTGCCCAATTATCAGGCAAAAGGATAGTTTAATAGAACATCTCACCGCTGAAAAGCAACAGTTGGCGCAAGATAATGAGCGTCTAAAAGCCTTGCTCAACAAGTGTAATAGCACCATTTTTGGCCGTTCCTCCGAAAAGAAGCCGGCAACTCAAAGTGATCAACAAACAGGTGGTCGCGATAGCGCTAATGATCGTGCGCCGGATCAAGGCAAGAAGCGGGGCGCCAGATTCGGCCATAAGGGCCATGGACGCAAGATCCCTAACATTCTCGAGGTCGAAGTGTTTCATAAAATCCCGGATGATCAGTTGTATTGCCCTATCTGCGGGAAACCCGCAGAAGATCACCAACCTTAATGAAGTCTCTTACGAGACCGACTATGAAATAAGGTTCGTACTTAAAAAACATATACGCCAGAAGGCCTTTAGCACCTGCAACTGCCCCGGCCGCAGATCCGTCACCGCCGGCAAGCCTCTCCAGGCCATACCCAAGGGGAAATTCTCCAATGCTTTTCTGTCCCATATCCTGGTCATGAAATTCTTTTTCCAGATCCCCTTGCACCGGATGGCCATGATCATGCGGATGCAGGGACTGGCTATCAGCGAGGGTACCTTGACGGGCATATTCCAGAAACTAACACCGCTCTTGGAGCCCCTTTATCTCCTACTGGCGGAAATCAACCGCAGCGAAGATCACTGGCATGTCGACGAGACCGGCTGGATGCACTTTGTCCAAGTACCCGACAAACAGGGCTGGCACTGGTGGCTGTGGGTCTTTGTCTCTCCCCTGACGGTGGTGTTTATCCTTGATCAATCCCGCTTAAGTAATGTTCCCCTGAAACATTTTGGCGAGAACGCCAGGGGTATTGTCAATTGCGACAGGTTCTCCGCCTATGGCAAGCTTGTGGCTCTCATTGAGGGATTAGTGAGAGCGCTCTGCTGGTCTTAACGATCGCCGGGATTTCGTCGATGCTGGTAAATCTCTGAACTGCCTGAAAGCCTGGGCGGATCTCTGGGTAGCCAGGATCGCCGAAATCTATCACCTTAATTATGAGCGGCTGGCTGTCCTGGATGAGCCGGCGCTCTTCACCGCAGCTCAATTGCGACTGGAAAGCGCCCTGGAATCGATGTTGGAATTGATTCGCAGTGAACTGGAAGATCACAAACTGCACTGGCAGCAGCAGAAGGTGTTAAATAGCGCCCTGAAGAACTGGGATGGGCTGACTGTCTTTATAGATAACCCGTTCGTACCCATGGACAACAATCTGGCTTAAGCGATGCTTAAGACCTGCCGCCCTGGGACGCAAGAATTACTATGGTACTCACTTTTGATGTGGAGCGGCAAACTGCTGGCAGCCTCCATGTCTATCCTGCAAACGGCGGCCAGGCACAATCTCAATGTCGAGGCGTATCTCAAGTATTATCTGGATGCCTGCGCCGGGAACAATGGTCCCCCGCCGGATTTGGAGCAGTTTCTGCCGTGGAACATTCCGGATGAAATCATCCGGGAGTATGGCCTGCGAACCGGGAGGGATCATCCTGGCTGATTTCCCGCTTGTCTCACTGCGGCCGGTCTCTTACTCTTGAGGACATTGAGCTGATCCGCCAGATCATTGCTTCTAATCCCTTAAGCAACCCGGGAGCAGATTTCCCGGGATATTTGTCGTGCATGGTACTGGTTCAAGCCGGACGGAGGTCTCAAAAACATGAGCTGCAAGGTATTACTGCTGAGGCTGCACCGATCTGGCCTGATCACCCTGCCGGAACCCAGGCATATTAATAGCAACGGGAAAAAGTCCTCCCGCCGGACGGAGCAGGGTGAGTCTAAAGAAAATATCGACGGGCCGCTACCGTCTCTGCTGCCCCTGGAACTAAAGCGTGTTGTCTCCAAAAAGGACTCCTTCCTATGGAACGAACTGATCGACCGCTATCACTATCTTGGCTACACTCCTTTCGCCGGGCGCCCAGATCCGGTATTTGATCAACTCTCCGGCAGGCTATCTCTGCGCTATCGGCTTTTCTGCCGCGGCCTGGAAGGTGGCGCCCAGGGATGCCTGGATTGGCTGGAGTACCGGGCGCCGGGTGCAGAATCTGCATCTGGTTGTCGATAACTCCCGCTTTCTAATCCTGCCTTGGGTGCAGTGTAAACACCTTGCCTCTAAGATCCTGTCTCTCTGCGCCAGAAGGTTGCCTATCGACTGGCAGGAGGTCTATGGCTACAAGCCGGTGCTCATAGAGACTTTTGTTGAGAAGGATCGTTTTGCCGGTACCTGTTACAGGGCGGCCAACTGGCTCTTCGTAGGTTCCACCCAGGGCCGGGGTAAGCTGGATCGGTTTAAAAAATACAAGCTGCCGGTTAAGGA
>DMIY01000150.1 GCA_003457075.1 Desulfotomaculum sp.
GCTCTTTTGCCTCTAGCTCCAATCGTTGCAAAGGTTTTTGCACATCGTTTAAAGCAGGTGTTTTAAGAAAACTTGGCCGGGCTACAATTCCGCCCCACAGGTTTGGCACAACCAGCCAGTCGTCTTTTTGTTTCGGTCTTATTCCGCATCCAGCGCCAATTACCGCTCCACCTACCACCATAGCCGCGGCTGCGGTAAAATCAAGTGGACACTGCATCCTGAAAGCAATATCCACAACCCATGGTCTGATCGCGCCAGGGATGATCTCTTCCGGAATTGGCTCAACCGGGTAAAGGGTGGTTTCAATAGGCTCAGGATCTGGCCAGGGTCTTTCACCCGGTTTCTCCTCTCCGCCGGTCATTGAATCAAGCTGCTGCGGTTTACGCTTGTCTCGCCAGCCGGGTTCGTACATATCCCGCAGGTCGTGCCAGCCCTTGCCATGGCAACTATCATGGTGGCACCCGGCGCCGATAGCGCCGTTCTTAAGCTGGGTAATATAAGCGCTCCTGTTCTGGTGGTTCGCGTCGAAAGGACAAGGATTAAGCACCCACACACGGCCGCTTGAGTTGTCTTTTTCGTGTGCTACTGGCAGGTTGTGGCTGGTAATCCAATCAGCCAGGTTAAATTCCGTGCGTGAATAGTTTGACTTGCCTGCCTGTGCCGCGGCAGACAGGTAGCTGGTTGGCTCCGGCTTAGGCAAAAGACCGGCCAATTCTTTTAGTTTTTCCAGCGGTACGGTTTGAATATCTTCAGGGCAGGAAATAATTTTAGCCAGTCTATGCGGCCGGTCCGCCGTATTGTCCCCTTTGCAAGCCATCGTGCCGTACGCCTTCCAGATCCGGGCCGCGTTAAAGGTAGTTAAGTCCACTTTAGCTTTTTCGTTAGAATGAAACAGATCTAGCGCTTCTAAACAATTTTTGAGTAACTCCCGGCTCGCCGCATCATTCGGCAGGTCTATCCGGTATAGTAAGTGCCAGCCGTTACCGCTGTCGGCAACTACAGGCGCGTGCCACCCCTTTGCTTGTAAAAAATTTCTAACAGCTTGCGCTACTTTTTTTGCTGCTTCTTTTTCTTCGGTGGTTGAAGAAATACCGGCTGGGCGGACAGGATCGATGTCGATAGGCAACCAGGTCCGGGCCGTTATATCCGCGTCGCCGGTAGTGGTTTTGGCGTAGGCCTGGATTTTGTTATGCGCCCGGGACAGTAGCGCCGGATTGACAGGGTTCAGTGTTATATAAATAGCAGGGACTTTACCGGAATACCGGCAGGCCACATTAATAAGTTTTGTGGGGTCGTCGAAATAACCGCTAATCGTGCCTGTTTTGCCAGTGTTTAAAATACGAAGCTCGACAACCTGGCCTGGTTGTAATAGTTGTTTAACCGGTGCACACATAGTTAAATCTCCCCCTTTCTTAACCGATCAATCAGTTGGGAGGCCTCCCATTTGCTTGTAACTTCCTCTTTGCACCCCAGAGCCAGCAGGAATTTTAACTGTTTTTCAGTTGGTGGTTGGTTCAGTAAATACTCGCTTCGGTAATAGTAGGATCTGGCCGTTTTGAATTTCTCTTTCTCCGGCGCCGGCGCTGCTTCTCGCTTCAAGATATAGACAGCATACGACAAGGCCAGGGCCGGCTCCACCGTGAGGTAAAAAAGCAGGGAAACAAACCGCGGGTCTTCATGGGTATGTTGGCCTGCAATGCCTGCCTGCCGCGGCGCAGGTAGACGTTTCCTGGCTTCGGCCTTGACGCTTGAAATAATTTGCGCGGGGTCGGTCGCTCCCGCTCTTACGGCTTTGCAGAAGGTGTTGGCTATCAGGCTACGCCGGTTGACGGCAAAGAGATTTAGAAATTCTCTCGCATGGTTGATATTTTCGGGTGGGTGCGGTATCATGGACATAGAAAACCTCCCGTTTCTGAATTAAGTTCCCTGCCCGGCCGGTCGCCGGGCTTTTGCTTTTTATTGCGTGTTCTCCTCAAACCACCGCAGAAAGCCAGCTTTGCTGATAATGATTTTCCTTCCTAGTCGCCGGGCCGGAAAGCCTGGAAGTCTGGTCATTTCGTATGCCCGTTTTGCGTTCAATCCCAGCAGCCGTGCCATTTCCCGCGGGCCAAAAAAGTCGCTTGCTTCTTCAAGTCGTATTTTTTGACTTGCAGTCCGCATTAAAAACCACCTCTTTCAATTTCTTCTCATAAGGTATATAATGAGAAAAGGAAACCACCCGGGAGTTTTAAAAAATGAATCTAGAAATTTTAAAAATAGAACGGGGATTAAATGAGAGTTGATTTAGCAATCCTACGCACAGGACTTGACCTGGTAATGGAGTTTTTAAACCGGCAATTATGGCCGGAGGAGGGAGACCGCCCACCGGAATATTTAAAATCCAACGGCTGGGAAGTTTTCAGCGTTGCCGGACCTAAGTACGGCGGGCTTACCAGGTTTCTGTCCGGGTATGGTTTAGTTTTTATTTTTGAATCATTCACGCCGGCAGAGTGCCTTTTACCCGCCCCCGAACACCTTCTTTTTTACTACGGCTGCGCCAGCCTGCCGGAGGAGGCTTTAGAGGATTGTCCCTTTTTGGTAGACAGACTTAATTTACTGCTCCACGCCGCCACTTTAAAAATAGGGGAAGAGGGAAGAATAACTCCTGATGATCTGGCGGTTATTGACAGGTGGCAAAAAGGCGCATTGCTCCCTGAAGATTGGAAGGTAGTCAAAACTTGGCCCATTCGCTCCGGTCTCGGTTTTGACCTCTCTAATGCCACAAACAGGCTAAAGATTATAAAAAGATATTTGCCGGAAGAGTATGAAACATTGAGTAAAGGGTACCCTCCCTTAAATAGTTTTGTGAAGGCTGTTAAGAACAGAAACCAACCTGTTATCTATTTAGAGCTGGATCGCTATGATAAAATGTTAACACGAAAATAGCTTGCCA
>DMIY01000098.1 GCA_003457075.1 Desulfotomaculum sp.
GTGCGCGGCGTACAGGAAGCCACGACCACCCTGTTCAGGTTATGTTCGATAATGGCCTGCCTGACAATATTTTGGGCATCCTGTGAACAACTATAGAGGTTTCCCATGGCAAAAGCCACGTTGGGCAATGTTTTGGCGTATTCCACCGACTCCGGAACATTTACCACGCTGCCGATATTGATCCCGCAATGGCAGATAAAAACCCCAATTCTTGTGGGCTCGCCTAAAACGTTTCTTTCCCCGGGATCCTCTTTGACCTTCACCAGTGTGCCGCGTACTCCGGAAAGCGCTACTTGCGCCTCACCGGCAGCCGCGCTGGCCTGCATTACAGTTTCCGGAATATCACACGGCCCGCGGAACGCTCCGGCCACGTAGACCCCCGGCCGCACGGTACTTACTCCCGTTAAGGGCTCGGGTTCGCAAAAATTAAACTCATTCAAGGTTACCCCCAGTTTTTGCGCCTGATTACTGAACTCCGGAGACTTAAGGCCAATGGAAAGCACTACCAGGTCAAAACGATCGACTCCCACGCTGCCATCTTCACGGGCATATTTAACCATCATGTCACCGCTTTCATCAGGAGCCTTTTCCACGCTATAAATTCTGGAGCGGGTAAACTTTACCCCGTGCTCTTGCTCGGCCCGAACATAATACTTCTCAAAATCTTTACCGTAAGTACGCATGTCCATAAAAAAGATAGTCGTCTCCAGTTGTCCGGAGCTATGTTCCTTGGCAATTACCGCCTCCTTAATGGCGTACATACAGCATACCGAGGAACAGTAGCCAAGTTCATTTCTTACGTTACGCGAACCAACGCACTGAATCCAGGCGATCTTCTTCAATTCTTGATGATCCGAAGGGCGGATCAGGTGTCCGCCAAAAGGACCGGAAGCACTCAAGATTCTTTCAAACTCCAGACTGGTGATTACATTGGCATGTTTTCCGTAACCATAATAATCTAATTCAGAAGCATCAAACTTTGCAAAGCCCGGACATAAAATAACCGCTCCTACGTTTAGTTCCAGGATCTCATCTTCCATGGAATGATCAATCGCGCCCGCCTGACAGGCTTCTTCACAGGCGCCGCACTCCAGGCAGTTTTCTTTATCGATCGCATAAGCATTCGGGTAAGCCTGAGCATATAACTTATAGATAGCTTTCCTCTGACCAAGCCCCTGGTTAAATTCATCATCAACATCCTGGGGGCATTCTTCGGCACATGAGCCACAGCCGGTACACTTAGCCAAATCTACACATCTGGCGTACTTTTTAACAGTCGCCTGAAAATTACCAGCTTCCCCCTGCAGATCCATCAATACAGAACCATTAAGGATTTCTATATTCAGGTGCCTTCCACACTCAACCAGCTTTGGTGAAAGAATACACATCGAGCAATCGTTGGTAGGGAAGGTTTTATCCAGCATGGGCATGACCCCGCCAATAGCCGGCGCCTTTTCCACCAGATATACATAATAGCCGGCCTCAGCAAGATCAAGCGAGGCTTGGATACCGGCAATTCCGGCGCCGACTACCAATACAGCGCCAACTCCCTGTGAACCCATTAGCACATCACCTCCGTTTTTCGCTTATCCCTAAGTATAATACATGTAAAGTGAAAAGCGTGTCAAGCATTTCGAATCTTCCCTTTTTATCCAGACCGGCACACGCCTATCTCTGCCTGAATGTCCTGGTAAACGAATCGCAATAAATATCCTTGTTTAAAAGGATGTTGGCCGCGGCAACCGCATCTATCAACTCATCGTCATCCAGGTCAACGATGGCAGAATCCAGACCTGCTGCCATGGACATAATCAAGAAAGTACGGTTGAGCAGGCGCCGGTTGGCACACCTTTGGGAAATGTTGCTCAAACCCATTGTCGTCCGCGGCGACGGATCGGCCAGCATTTTGATCTGGCGCAACGCCCCCAAAACCTCCGGGCCGTGTTCCTGCCCGACATTTGCAGGAAGAACCAGCGGATCGATGTACAGATCTTCCATGGGAATCCCGTTGGCGTCGGCGTTTACCACAAGTTCCATGGCCAGGGCCGTCCGGTCGGCCGCGCTTTTAGGCACTCCCCTTTCGTTCATGGCCAGGCCGATGATGGCTGCCCCGTACTTCGTGGCCATGGACATGAACGTATCCATCTTCCACTGGTCGGCGGTGGTGGAGTTAATTAATGCTTTGCCCTTATGAACTGCCAGCCCTGCCTCAATGGCGTCGGGATTGGTTGAATCAATGCAACAGGGCAGATCTACGGCCTCCTGCGCCGTCTTAACCAGCCACTCCATAACGGCGGATTGATCTTTGGCCTCCACTGTGAGCCCGGTGTTTACATCAAGAAAAGCAGCGTATCTTTCATATTGGCGTTTAGCCCAGTATCTGACCGGCTCAGGATCTTTATTCAAAATAGCTTCCCGGATGTCCTTAAACATACCGTTAATACGCTCACCAATAAACTGCATGGAATTTAATCCTCCTTGTGATTTTGTTTTTAGTAAGCATTTGACTCCATCATCTTGTTGATGTTGAGCATAAATTGCTTTAACGATCCGGGGTGCCTTAAGACCATAATCGAACCACCCGCCAGGGCAAAAGTAATGGCGGTCATAGTCTCCCACAGGATGGCCCGCCGCGCCTGATCGCCCCACTCCGGGGATTCTTCGGCCGTATTTTTAGCCTCCTTAGTCTTCCATACCTCCTGGCCAATGAAGCAAATCACCGGCATGGACAGCATTTTATCGCCGGTTAAAGCGCCAATCCTGGACCTTTCCATAATCGAATAAGCATACTCAATACCGTACCCTAACGCACCCACCAGGGGATCAATGACAATACGGTTAGCCGCCAGGTTCATCTCGGTAATCAAAATATTTAACTGTTTAGCCAAATTGATATCCAGCGGGCTGGAAGCAATGATATTATGCCCGTGGACCATGCAGGCGGCGGTAATAGTTTTATAGTTCTCCGGCCTGGCGCAACCCAACAGGCAATTTCTGCCTCTCAACGCTTCCCCTGCTGCCTCAATAACCTGAGCATCCTTTTCCTCCACACCGGAACCTACAACAATCAAGGGCACCTTCACAGCCTCCGCCACGGCTTTGGCGGTAGCAGCGCACTCGGCAGGACTGCTGTTCTTGTTGTCAGGATGTGAGCTGATCAGGGTCAGGCAAATTAAATCCGCTCCACATTCCTCACACTTTTTAGCCCAGGCCACCGGGTTATCCAATACACCATCGAAGGCGGAAGTCAACATTCCTGGCCAATCAAGTGGTTCCATGTCC
>DMIY01000024.1 GCA_003457075.1 Desulfotomaculum sp.
CCAGATAACAAAGCTCCAGTTCTCTAAAATGGGAGGACTGGAGCTTTTGGTTTTTATATAGACTTATTATTAATAAAGTAAATTTCAAGTAAGGGGGTGATATTGCTCTGCTTGGCAACTCGATAGGCATAAATGAAATGTCATAAGGGGGGAGGTGATGGAAATGGCAAGGAATAATGTGGAAGTTGTATACCGTTAAAGCGTTGCAAAGAGGAAGCTAAGGGAAGGTAATTTTCTCTCTTTTTTCTAGTTCTTTCACGTCAAGCTGATGGAAAATTATAAAGAATTTTGCTTTTAACTATACATGCATGGCAGAGCTTAAAATCTGCCCGGTAGTAATCCTGAAAAGTAAACAGGAAATTCTGAAAATAATTCTTTAAAAAGGAGTTTTTTTGTAATAAGAAAAATGTTTGTTGTTACTGTGGTGACGCTACTTACTGTATTAAGCATAGGGGTTATTTCTTCCTTTGCGACGGAGTCTTTTTTTCCTTATGCAACAGAAGTGGTTTCCTATGAGCCAGGAGAAGGGGCAGGTGAGTATACAAATTCATCTACAGTCCTGGGTAAGCCAACTGTTACAAATCCTGACCCATGGTGGGGGGATACCGATGTCACAATGTTTAATCCTCCCTGGATGAAGGATCAGATTGTGAGTGTAGGTGCTGGTGGGCATCTGGTGGTAAAATTTAACCATCCGGTAATTGATAATCCTACAAATAAACATTGTTACGGCATTGACCTCCTTATTTTTGGCAACTCTTTTTTCGTTATTGATTGGGACCCGCAGAGTACTACCTACATGCAGGTGATAAGTATCTTGGAAGAACCAGCGAATGTTGAGGTAAGCCAGGATGGAATTACATGGTATTCTGTTACACCCAAGGCAGATTCACTTTTCCCAACCCAGGCCCATACTGATTCCGGGCCATTTGGTGCTTCCCCAAGGGGCATCACGGAAAGCAATTTTTGTAAACCAGTCAATCCGAACATTACCATTCCATACGAAAAGTATTATACAGACTTTTATGCTGATATGCTAGCTCTCTATGATGGTTCTGGTGGTGGTACTGGCGTAGACATCTCCGAGACAGGCCTTCCCTGGATCCGGTATGTCAGGGTTTCTCTTCCTGCAGATGCAGGATATGCCGCTGAAATCGATGCTTTTTCAGATGTGGTAGCCGGGGTTCCCAGTCCCCCCGCTTGAGCCTCATTCTGATCGTTAAGAAAGAGAGATAGCTTAGCAGAAAAAGCTGCTTTTACCGTTTTAGGTATTAAATCTAATGACACTGATGAAAGGAGGGTTTAAGTTTTGAGAAAAGAAACCCAAAAGAGCCGTAACCCGCCATTAGCAAAACAAACCGGATGAGATTTAAGGTATTGGAAATTAAAAGAATCCTGAATAAGAAGGTAAAAACAAGAATGCTAAAAAAGAAAAAGCTATATTTCTGGCTGAGCCTGGTGCTGATCTCCTCTTTGGTCTTGTTGCCGCTTACCGCCCAGGCTGGTTGGGAGCAATTCCACACTGATGCTGCCCATGTAGGCGCCACCGGCGATACAAGCTATCCTGGTGTACCCAGCCTGATCTGGATGCAAGGGCCTTGGACAGTAAGTGGCAAGACCTACGAAGCAGTGCCTTCATCTTCTGTAACGGTGGGGGTTTACGGGAGCAAAACCAGGGTATTTGTCAGTTGCCGGTTAAATACTGATAAAAATGAAGGACTGCTAATGTGCCTGGATGCTTCTGATGGCAGCCAGCTCTGGCATGCGCCAGTTAAAGGAAACAATGGTTCAAATGACTCCTGGACATCCCCAACTTATCATGACGGCAGAGTTTTTATCGCCGGCAGTAAAATCTACTGCTACCACGCAGATGGTGAAAACTATAGCGATAATCAAAAACTTATCTGGGATTACGACACAACAGATGGCACTGTAGATAATAATCCCACAAAAGCCTGGAATGGAGCTGTAAATGGTTGCCCAGCTATCTCTAATAATGTGGTGGTAGTTGGAGACTATACTAAGCCTGGTGAATATCATTTCATCAGGGAAAGTGATGGTCATCCCCTGGGATATTCCATCCCTACAGACCCCGATAATAATGGGTATTACTGTCAGGGAACACCAGCTCTTGCCGGCGGGAAGGCCTATCTTACCGCCTGGACAAGAAATGCGGCTCCTTACTATCGTGGTCATGTCTGGTGTGTAAATCTTCCATCTACTGGCGGAAACCAGGGGGAATTAACCACCCTCTGGAGTGTTTACAAAGATCAAAACAATAACAATCTGAAAAGTACCTGCGGCTCAGCCGTTTACTACAGCGATAAACTTTATGTAACAACCTATAACTTTGATGGTGTGGGTGACCTTTATAGCCTGAATCCTGTGAACGGCAACATTAATTGGCGTAGTGAAGTCCAGCGTACTGATTGCACTCCTTCTGTAGAAACTGTAAACGGTAATGTTTATGTTTACGTTTGCGGTGGCTGCAGAAACTACTCTAATTTACAAAGCCATTGTTATAAAGATAATGGCGGCAGCGCGGAGTTAGTCTGGCAAACTAGTACAGCAGATGAAATTGGTAGCTATACCTGCTCTCCGGCGGTAACCACCAGTGATGGTAAGGTCTTTATTGGCAAGTCAGCAAGCGGTGGTCTTTACTTTGACTATAAAGGTATCTTTGCACTGAATAGAAGCAATGGTAATAAAATCTGGTCTTTCAACCACGGCGGCGCTGCACCGGCTGCTTACAATGGCACTATCTTTACCATTGCCGAGGGCCGGGTCTATGCCTTTGGCACCAGTCCAAACAGCAAGTACGACATTACCGATAATGACTTTAGTGTTGGCGAGAAAACCTATGTTACTATAGAAGGAACGGGCGATGAAGCAAATGTAAGGCTAAGTGGTTCTTCAGGTTCGCAGCTTGACCAGTCCCAAACCACCAGCGGCGGCTATACTTATCAGCCAGGGGAGGTGCTGGATCAGTCCCAGACAAACTATATAGGGGCACTCAACACAGATGACAATGCTCAAATATGTTGGAAAAATACTGGCAATCCTAAATTTAAG
>DMIY01000192.1 GCA_003457075.1 Desulfotomaculum sp.
CCAAAGCAGCCTGGGTAAAAGAAAGGGGCATCTCGCAAATTATATCATTGCCTTCCCGTTTGAAAATACGATGCGGACGAACATTGATATAAACATAAAGATCGCCTGGCGGACCTCCGCGTAAACCTGCCTCACCCTCACTACTCACCCGCAGACGCGTTCCCGTATCCACACCTGCCGGAATTTTTATGTGAATACTGCGGGAACGACGTACCTGACCCGCTCCCTGACAAACAGAGCAGGGCTTCTCGATTACACGGCCCGTTCCCCGGCAGCGATTACAGGTGTGGGATTGTACAACCCTGCCAAAGGGTGTATTCTGGGAAGACTGTGCCTGTCCTGTCCCGCCGCAGACGGGACAATTACGGACACTGGCGCCCGGCGCCGCTCCTGAGCCCTTACAGTTACCACAGGTCTCAACACGGGGTACCTTAATATCCTTTTCCAGGCCAAAAGCAGCTTCTTTAAAGGAAATCTCAATATCGGCACGAATATCAGCGCCTTTTTGAGGACCACTGCGTGCCCTGGTGGCCCCGCCAAAAAACATATCGAAAATATCTCCTAAGCCACCGAAATCCGTACCGAATCCACCAAACCCGCCGCCGAAGCCATCAAATCCTTGCCCATTAGTAGCAGCATGACCAAAGCGATCGTAATTCGCTCTTTTTTCCGGATCGCTTAAAACCTCATACGCTTCAGCTATTTCCTTAAACTTTTCCTCCGTATTTTGATTACCGGGATTGGCATCCGGATGGTACTGGCGGGCCAGCTTCCGGTAAGATTTCTTAATTTCATCCGCACCTGCCTCGCGAGATACCCCTAACACCTCATAATAATCGCGTTTCGCCATGGTTACTACCACTATCCCTTTTCTTTTTTTAAAATAAGATTTAAACCACAGAGGACACTGAGAACACAGAGTATACCATCAAGGCGCCAATCTCAACTGCCCCTTTGTTCTTTACTACAAATTACTCCTCTTTTACTTCGTAATCCGCATCAACCACTTTTTCATCTTTCGGGGCTTCACCGCTCTTTTGCCCCTGGTCTGATTGTGCCGCCTGCTGCTGGTACATGGCAGCGGTCATCTCGTACAAAGGTTTGGTTAAATCCTCAATCTTTTGCTTCATTGCCTCTACGTTACCACTTGCCAAAGCATCCTTCAATTCTCCTACGGACTTCTCCACCTGTTCTACCAGCGACTTATCAGCCTTATCCCCCAAATCCTTAATGGTCTTTTCCGCCTGGTAGATCATACTGTCAGCCTGGTTGCGTACTTCAGCTTCCTCCCTGTGTTCCCTGTCTGTTTCGGCATATTGTTCAGCATCTTTAACCATCTGCCCGATTTCTTGTTCGGACAGGGTAGTTCCACCCGTGATAGTTATGCTCTGTGCCTTTCCGGTACCCATATCCCTGGCTGAAACATTTACTATGCCGTTCACATCAATGTCAAACTTTACTTCTATCTGAGGCACGCCGCGCGGAGCAGGAGGAATGCCGGTTAACTGGAAGCGGCCAAGAGTTTTATTACCTGCAGCCATCGACCGTTCTCCCTGCAACACGTGGATCTCCACCGTAGTCTGCCCATCAGCGGCGGTAGAAAAGATCTGGCTTTTTGACGTAGGAATAGTAGTATTGCGTTCAATAAGCCTGGTAAACACCCCCCCCAACGTTTCAATCCCCAGAGATAGAGGCGTTACATCCAGAAGGATCACATCCTTTACTTCACCCGCCAAAACACCCGCCTGAATAGCCGCGCCTGCGGCTACGCACTCATCAGGGTTAATCCCCTTATGGGGCTCCTTACCCAAAAACATACGAATAGCTTCCTGTACCGCCGGCATGCGGGTAGCGCCTCCTACCAGTAAAACTTTGTGAATGTTTACAGGCTGGATTCCAGCGTCACTCAATGCCTGCCGGGCAGGACCCATCGTCTTCTCGATCAGATCAGCAGTCATTTCTTCAAACTTAGCCCTGGTCAGGTTCATCTCCAGGTGCCTCGGGCCGCTGGCGTCAGCAGTAATAAACGGCAGGCTGATACTGGTAACGCTAAGCGTGCTGAGCTCAACCTTGGTCTTCTCCGCCGCTTCTTTTAACCGCTGCATGGCCATCCGGTCATTGCGCAAATCAATACCATTTTCTTTTTTAAACTCAGCAACCATCCAATCCATAATCCTCTGGTCGAAATCATCTCCTCCCAGCCGGTTATTGCCACTGGTTGCCTTTACTTCAAATACTCCTTCGCCCAGATCTAAAATGGACACATCAAAAGTGCCGCCTCCTAAGTCAAACACCAGGATAGTCTGATCCTCTTCCTTGTCCAGGCCATAAGCTAAAGCCGCTGCTGTAGGCTCGTTAATGATCCGTAACACGTCCAGTCCGGCAATTTTTCCTGCATCCTTGGTAGCCTGACGCTGTGCATCAGTAAAATAAGCAGGCACAGTAATTACCGCTTTTTCAACTTCCCCCCCCAGGTAAGCCCCTGCGTCAGTCTTCAATTTTTGCAGTATCATAGCAGAAATTTCCTGGGGAGTATATTCCCTGTCATCAATATTTACCTTGTAATCAGAACCCATCTGGCGCTTGATAGAACTGATCGTGCGTTCAAGATTACTCACTGCCTGACGTTTGGCAACCTGACCTACCAGCCGTTCGCCTGTCTTTGAAAAACCCACCACCGAAGGGGTGGTGCGGCCACCTTCAGCATTTGGAATAACTACTGCCTCTCCACCCTCCATCACTGCTACACATGAGTTGGTGGTACCAAGATCAATCCCGATCACCTTTGCCATCTTTATCGAGTCACCCTCCTGATCTATTCACTTATTCATGATCAAAAAACAGTTACCGGCCGCGCCACCTTAACCATTGAAGGCCGGATAACTTTATCCTTCAAATAATAACCCCTGCGGAACTCTTCCAGAATAGTGTCGTCAACATGCTCACTACTCTCGACCTGCGACACTGCTTCGTGCCTGGCCGGATCAAACCTTTCTCCTACTGCAGGAATCGGAACCAATCCTTCTGCTGCAAGCAGATCAAACAGTTGACGGTAGATCATCTCCACCCCTTCCAGGAGTTTATCGGGGTTTTCACACCCACTGGCCAGCGCGCGCTCAAAATTATCTATTACTGGAAGCAACGAGACTACCAATTGCTCCGTTGCAAATTTGACAAGTTCTTCTTTTTCCCTGGCTGTCCGCCGGCGGTAATTTTCAAAATCAGCCTGAAGCCGCGCCAGTCGTTGGAAATATTCTTCCGCCCTGGATGCCTGCTCCGCTAACTGGCACTTTAAATCCTCAACATCTTCCTCAGCAACTTTATCTATATTTTCGTCCAAATCTAAAAATCCGTTCTCCTCGCCTTTCCCCTTTTCCTCAACTGCCTCTGTCAGTTCCTTATTAACCTGCTGCATTTCTTTTTCTGCCCTGCCTTCCACCAATTCCACCCCGCAATTTGAATGTCTTCAAGACAGATGTCAAGCTCCGGTTGTTCCCTTGTCCGGATCAGGTTTCTCTTCTCTCTTCTTGATAATCGTATCGATGCGTAAAATAGCTTCGGCAATCTCACCTGCCGCTTGATAAGCATAGGTTTTTACCAGCAAGGGATCTACCACCCCTGACTGGAACATATCACAAATCTGGCCTGTATCGCAGTCGACAGCCAAGGCATCATTATTTATCTCCACTTGTGCGGCAATAACGTCACCCACCTTCTCCAGAGGATTAAAGCCGGCGTTGACTACAATTTGGGCCAAAGGACGTTTTAACGCTTCCACTATACAATCCACACCATAAGCAGCCATGCCGCGAATACCGGCCCGCATTTTTTCTATCTCCCTGGCCACGGATATTTCCAGCGCCCCTCCGCCCGGCACCACACCACCCTTGACAGCAGACTGGATAGCCGCTGCGGCGTCCCTGGCTATGCGCTCCCGTTCCCCTACCACCTCTTTAGTTGCAGCGCCTACCACCACGGTAGCCATGGGCTTCCCGGCGCCTTCGTAAATCCACAACTGCTCCAGCTTTTCGTCGTTATACGCACGCCTCGCCCGGCCCAAACATTGCTGCAATTGTTCACCGCTTTTCTTTAATCCCGAACGTTTAACCATGCGGGCGCCCGTATGTTCGGCGGCTCTGCGCAGTTCCTTGCCGGCTACCCGTTGCGCTACCATAATACCCGCATCGGTAAGTATTTCTTCGGCAACATCGTCTACTCCCCTGTCTACCAGGACCAGACTTACCTGCATTTCTACTATCTTATGAATATTTTCCCGGAACTGGTTCTGCAACTCTATGTAGCGCGCAAAACCTGACTCTGTAGCCAAAGCCTCGTCTTCTATCTCTTCAGGCTCCAGGGCATCATCTATTACCAGTACCTTTGCATTCTCCAATTCCCCGGGCATTTGGCGGTTCATCCGCTCCTTATTAATAATCACACCCATAAACACTTGATTTTCGGCGCTTTCTTCAGCCAGCACGGTATCAGAAAATTTAAAGGATGGTTCAAAAAGCTTTTCCTTACCCATCAACAGGGCTGCCTTAACCACCAGATCGGCAATATCCTCATGGCCCCGTCCGGCAATCAGCGCCACCTGGCGAACTACAGGCTGATCAAGATTCTCCACCGGTCGCGCCTTCTCCCTCATTAATTCCAGTCCTCTTTTTAACCCTACACGCAGGCCCTCGATAATCTTGGCTACCGGAACCCCGCGAGAAACCTGCTCCACACCGGTTCCTACCATGGCTCCAGTCATGACAGTTGCTGTCGTGGTCCCGTCACCAATTTCTTCCTGCTGTGCCTTGGCGATATTGATTAACATCCTGGCTGCAGGATGATTAGCCTCCATCTGGGTTAAGATGGTTACACCATCGTTAGTAATCACCACCTCTCCGAATTTATCTACCAGCATAGTATCCAGGCCTTTCGGTCCTAGCGTACCCTCAACTGCCGAGGCAATGGCCCGGATGGCATTGGCATTGGTTACCAGGGCTGCCAACCGTTCATCAACCTCAGCCCCCCCGCTTGCCTGTTGTTTAAGGTTCAAAACCTGCCCTCCTTATTTTACCAAGCCTTTATTTATCCAAGCCTTTGAACAATCGTTCTAAAGCGTAAGAAAGATTCCTGGTCATATATTCTACTACACTAACCACTTTGGCATAATCCATCCTTATGGGTCCTAATACTCCCAAAGAGCCTATCATCTGACCATCCACTTTATAAGTTGCCGTCACCATACTGCAATCCTGCATTCCCTGGTAACTTATTTCACCGCCAATACGCACGGTGACCCCAGACCGGGCCGGTGCGGCGGCCATCAAATCAGAAAGGAGGCTTTCCTGTTCAAGGAGGCTCAAAAGCGTCTTTAGTTTTTCGATATTGTGAAATTCCGGCTGACTTAAAATATTAAACAACCCGCCCAGGTAAATCTTATCCTCAACTTCAGACGCCAGATTATATTTTAATACTTCCAAAACCAAATCTAAAATATGTTTGTACCGTGTCAACTCCAGGTAAACTTCTTTAATCAGAGTAAACTTAATGCTCTCCATGGTATACCCGCAAAGTTTGGCATTCAGTACGGCAGAAATGGTTGTCAGATCGCTGCCGGTAATACTGACAGGCACTTCGATTATCCGGTGCTGCACCATTCCATTGTCCATTACCGCCACCAGCATAGCCCGGCCGGCGCCCATCTCTACCAGTTGAACACTTTTATAGGAACCGGACCCTATCTTTTGCGTCTGGACAACAGCAGCATAACGGGTTAACTGTGAGAGAAGCTGGCCCGTACATTGAATCACCTGCCCTACATCATGAACCTTGGAACGGTACTCCCGCCGGATCAACTTCTCCTCCTCTAAAGACAATTCTTCCTTTTGCATCAAGCAGTCTACATAATAACGGTAGCCGCGTTCAGAAGGTATTCGACCAGCAGAAGTATGAGGCTGTTCGATATACCCCATCTCCTCCAGATCTGCCATTTCGTTACGGATCGTAGCAGGGCTTATCCCCAGTCCATACTTC
>DMIY01000013.1 GCA_003457075.1 Desulfotomaculum sp.
TGCTTTTGCCTCCTCTCTGGATCAAATCGGTCCTTTTACCAGGGATGTCGCCGATTGTGCTCTGATGCTCAACGCTATTTGCGGGCATGACCTGCTTGATTCTACTTCGGCTTCTTATGTAGTTCCGGACTACAGGCGGTTTCTGATTAACGATGTGAAGGGGCTAAAAATCGGGGCGCCCCGGGAGTATATGGGTGATGGTATTGATCCTGGGGTACGCCGGTTGGTGGGAAAAGCAATGACCACACTGGAGTCGTTAGGGGCGGAGGTGGAAGAAACCAGCCTTCCTCATGCAGGGTATGCCCTACCCACTTATTATCTGATTGCGCCGGCGGAAGCCAGCTCTAATCTGGCCCGCTACGACGGGGTGCGGTACGGCTACCGGGCCGCCGGGGCTGAAGACGTGGTGGATATGTTCATGAAAACCAGGAGCCAGGGTTTCGGGGCCGAGGTTAAGCGGCGGATTATGCTGGGTACCTATGCCCTTTCGGCCGGTTATTACGATGCCTATTACTTGAAAGCTCTGCAGGTACGTACCCTGATCAGAGAAGACTTTGACCGGGCTTTTGAAAAATATGATGTTCTTCTTTCCCCGGTCACGCCTTCGCCGGCCTTTCGCTTTGGTGAAAAAACAGGTAATCCACTACAGATGTACCTTTCGGATATTTGCACGATAGCTGTGAACCTAGCCGGTATTCCGGCCATCTCCATGCCCTGTGGTTTTATCGACGGGCTGCCGGTAGGACTCCAGTTAATGGGCGGACCTTTTAATGAAGGCAGATTGATTCAGGTATCCTATGCTTTTGAGCAAAATACAAATTACCACAAAAAACATCCGGAACTGTGAAAAGACAATATTTTTAGTTATGGAGGTTTTTTGCCTTGATCCAATACGAAACCGTGATCGGCCTGGAGGCGCACGTAGAGCTAAAGACGCACTCTAAAATTTTTTGCGGTTCCTCTACTGCTTTTGGTAGTGATCCCAATTCTCATATCTGTCCGGTATGTCTGGGTTTGCCCGGTGTGCTTCCGGTAGTCAATAAGAAGGTAGTGGAATATGCCATACTGGCTGCCCTTGCTCTGAACTGCCGCATTGCCGGGTTTTCCAAGTTTGATCGCAAGAATTATTATTATCCTGATATGCCTAAAAACTACCAGATATCTCAATACGATTTGCCTGTTGCCCGCAACGGCCGTCTAACAATAGAAGTAGACGGAAAAGCCAGAAAAATCGGCATTACCCGGCTGCACATCGAGGAAGATACCGGCAAGCTGCTGCACCAGGGTACCATTACTACCACTCCCTATTCACTGGTGGATTATAACCGGGCGGGAGTGCCTTTAATTGAGATTGTATCCGAACCGGATCTGCGTTCGCCGGAAGAGGCCAGAATGTACCTCGAAAAACTGAAGTCGATCATTCAATATACTGGAGTTTCCGACTGCCGGATGGAAGAAGGGAGCCTGCGCTGCGATGCTAACATTTCCGTGCGTTCCGCAGGAGACAAAGAGTTTGGCACTAGAACAGAAATTAAAAACATGAATTCCTTTAAAGCTCTTCAAAAAGCCCTAACCTATGAAGTAAAGCGCCAGATCGAAGTACTGGAAGATGGTGGGCGCATTGTTCAGGAAACCAGGACATGGGACGAAGGGAAGGAAATTACCCTGCCCATGCGGAGCAAAGAAGAGGCCCATGACTACCGTTATTTTCCGGAGCCTGACCTGGTACCCTTGGTAATTGAGCCGGAATGGGTGGAGGCTGTCCGCCGCCTGCTGCCTGAGCTGCCTGATGCACGCCGGGATCGCTACGTGCAGGAGTACAGTTTGCCCGTCTATGATGCCGGTGTGCTTACCGCACTCAAGGAAATGGCCGATTATTTTGAGGCCTGCCTGGCCGTTTATCCACAGCCTAAGACAGTAAGCAACTGGGTGATGGGTGATCTCTCCCGCCTGCTTAACGCGCATAACCTGGATATAACACACTGCCCGGTTGAGCCGGCCGGCCTGGCATCTTTGTTGCAACTTTTGGAAGAGGGTACGATCAGCGGGAAGATTGCCAAGGCTGTTTTTGAGGAGATGTTTGCCACCGGTAAGGATGCGAAAACCATCGTTGAAGAAAAAGGGTTGGTGCAGATCAGTGATCAATGCGCTATAGCTGCCGTTGTGGATGAGGTCATTGCCGGCAATCCAAAAACTGTGAGCGATTACCGGGCCGGCAAGGATAAAGCCTTGGGCTTTTTGGTGGGGCAGGTAATGAAGTCTACCCGGGGAAAGGCGAATCCGGAGATGGTCAATAAGCTTTTAAAAGAGAGGGTGAAATAATGATCATTGACTTTCACGTTCACGTGATAAAGGATGATGGAAATATTTCGACGTCGCTGAAAGAACTCATGGAAAAGGCATATCCGGGATATTGGCAGGAATATTTGAGTCGTTACACTACTGCTGAGCAGATAGTTAACATGCTGGATAACGCAGGAGTGAATTATGCTGTCTTACTGGCCGAAATATGTCCGGAAGTTACATGTGTAATTACAAATGAAGAAGTATCCCAACTATGCCGGCAGTCCCCCCGGCTCATTCCATTTGCCAATATTAATCCTCATTTTGTAAATGACATGGTCAGAACATTGGAGTACTGTGTTGATGACCTTGGTTGCCGGGGGGTTAAACTCCTGCCTTCTTACCAGAACTGGCATCCTTTGGAGCCCCGGATGTATAAACTATATGATGCCGCCCAGGAAATGGAAATACCTTTGTTGTTTCATACCGGTTCGTCGGTATTTGCAGGAACCCGGCTAAAATACGCCGACCCTCTCTTATTGGATGATATTGCTGTAGATTTTCCCCGCCTTACTCTTATCC
>DMIY01000047.1 GCA_003457075.1 Desulfotomaculum sp.
GACTAAGTCCATGACTAAGTCAAGAAAAAAGTTTTCTTGACAGCATCTTTTTCCAATTGGCTATTGGCATTTAACCACTGGACTTAGTACTACAGCGTAGTATTGCTTGTTTAGTTATGCCCGCGCCATGGGGACGGTTCCATCGTCTCCCCTTCGGCCCTTCGCTACGCTACGGGGACGCTCGAACCGTCCCCATGGCTCCGCTAACTTTTAAATTACGCTGTAGTGTTAGCAAATTTACTCTTTGAGGGTGCGGCTATGGAGCGGCTACAAAAACTTATGGCCAGAGCAGGCGTAGCTTCCCGCCGGCGGTGCGAAGAACTGATTGTCGCCGGAGCGGTAAAGGTAAACGGCAAAATAATAACCCGCCCAGGCACATTGATAGATCCGGCAGTGGACAAAATTGAGGTCAACGGACATCCCGTAGAAAAAACCGGGGGAAAAGTGTATCTCATACTTTACAAACCAAGGGGCTGCGTCACCACCCTTCACGACCCGCAAGGACGGTATAAAGTTGCCGACCTGGTGAAGGATGTTCCGCAACGGGTGTACCCCGTAGGCCGCCTGGATTATGACAGTGAAGGACTGCTCCTGCTGACAAATGACGGGCAATTGGCTTACTCCCTGACCCATCCCCGTCACCAGGTACCCAAAACCTACCTGGCCTGGGTCACCGGCGCCCCCTCAATGGGAAAAATCAACCAGATGGCTGAAGGATTAATGTTATCAGACGGCCTGACCTCGCCGGCCATGGTATATGTCCGGCGCAAGTTGCGGCACGGAACATTGCTGGAGATCACCATTCATGAAGGCCGTAAACGACAAATTCGAAGGATGTGCAAACACATCGGCCACCCAGTGTACAGGCTCAAGCGGATCAGCCTGGGTTTTCTCACCCTGCAGGGACTAAAACCCGGTGAATACCGGCCTCTCACCAGAGAAGAAGTACAACAGCTAAAAAAATGGCAGGCAATTTGTCTTAAAAAGAAAAGTTCGCAGCAGGAAATTTCTCTCTTTCAGCGAAAAAGCTAATAATACATCTATTCATGCTAAACTCATAGGAGTCTTCGAATGTTTTGGCAAATAAATCGGGAGGTGGGAACATGGCCGGTTTGCAAGCTTCGGATATCATAGATAGAGATATTAAGGCGAAGGTACGCCTGGACATCAAGGGAATAGCCAGGCCGGGACGTTTTCTTTTTGGCGGCAAACCAATGGACAAGGCGGCAGAAGATGCCAGGGAACAACAGGTGACTTTGTTGCGAAACGTACCCGTACAGGGAATACACATCGACGACATCGATTTGGGCATTGAGACCTATACGGTTTACGATGAGTCCACCAATAATGAGGTGGCTTACGCTCCCGTGATACTGCAAATCACAGCAGATTCACTGGAAGACTTGATCAAGTTTATTATGCGGGAAGACTTTCGCAAAATTGAAATCAATTCACCAACCTCTCTTTCCCTATACCGCTACGACATAGAACGGTTAATCTTTGCCATTGCTAAAGAATTAAGAGACTATCGCCAACACCTGGAGCGCACACACAACCTGCACTAACCATAAATAAAATCATTGAGCGGGCTGTGATAGCTGCCAAACGGGAAGGCGTTACCGTCGGCATAGGTCACAGAGCTGTACTAACAGATGAATAATAAGGAGCAAAAGAAATTATGGAAAAGGTTGTACGCGGCATCCGGGTTCTGGTACACGTCAATACAACCCGTTCACAGCAGGAACTAAAACACGTTTACCTAAAAGAGGCGGTACAACTGCGCACCGACCTGCTGCCTCAATAAAAAAATACCCGCCACATAAGTTTTCAAGCACTAAGAGAAGTAAGGGATGTTTATCGGCCTAGAAAAAAGGTTGTTTCATTTGTGGACTGGCATAAACACCTTGTATTATTTTTAATCCGGACGGGCATAATCAAGTCTGATGATGTTTAACGGGAGGGCTTAAAAAAATGGATTGTCCGGTATGTGGTGGCAGGGCTAGCGGCAAGGTGGGTATAGAACAGTATTATTGCTGGGATTGTTGCACGGAGTACCGTTTAAACAAGGAAGGAATCCAGATTTACGAAATTACAGAAGATGGCAGCCTATTGTCCTTTGATCCGCTTAATGAAAGTGTCCAGTAAAGTTAAGATAAAGGAGTGAAGAGGGTTGCGTTTTGATTTCTGGCGGGGAATAATCGCGGGTGGTCTGTTAGGTGTAATGACCAGTATCTTGATGAGATCGCAAAATAAGACAGAACGGAGAAACTTGCTGGGCAGGGTTTATACGCGCAGGCCGCGATCCAGAACCCGGCAATTCATCAGAGGGGTTACCAAAAGTGTAACAGGCATGATTAAGTAGTTCGGGGATATTAAAACGAATGTTGAGACGCGGCCGGGGTGATTAATCAGGCTTGGTTTCGATTGGCTTTTTTATCATGGTTGGTACCTGTTGTTTTCTCGGGCCTGTACGGCCCATTTTTGTTTTCTGGTTTACCAGGTACAATTGATTGTACGGGAATACCGGTTCGATCGAGTAAATTTAAATTTCCCAGGTTATGTAATGTGCATATTTCGGCAGGTACGCGCAGTTGATAATCGGCCACGAATTCAGGTACGGAGTAAGGAAGCCTGATCATAACCCTGGTTACCCGGTCCGGACAATATTCGCCGGCCAGCAGTCCCGTAGTAGCGCATACTTCCACCAGCACGTGGGTATTGTCCACTTCAGCAGGCACAGTTCCGGCAGCAAACAGGTCGGTGATCATATCTTCGGCGGGCGTGTTGGGTCCCGGCAGCAGGCCGGATTTATTGTCCACGGTAGCGCTAACAATGTTTGCCGGACGCGGAAAATCGTGGGGCGGAATGTTTTTTAAGGCTTGATTCATAACTTGCCGCCAGATGAAAGCCGGATAGCGCCCTCCGTACTCGAAAGGCATGGACTTTGGTTTATCGTGACCAATCCATACCACACCTACGAGGTCAGGTGTATAGCCGGCAAACCAGAGATCCTTTCCCTCATCCGTGGTTCCCGTTTTGCCGGCCGCCGGCCGGTTCAAGCGGGCATTGGTTCCTGTACCGCTTTGAATTACATCCTTTAACATGTCGGTAATTAAATAGGCGGTGGAAGGTTTCAAAGCCTGGTAGGGTTCAGCTTTATATTCTTTTAAAACCTTGCCGTCCAGGCTTTCTACTCTTAGCACGGCCGTGGGTTTCACATAAATACCCCCGTTGGCGAAAGCTGCATAGGCTACCGCCATCTGCAGTGGAGTTACTCCTTGATTCAGGCCACCTAATGCCATGCTGGCGCCGTGCTTTTGTGGATCCAGGGTTATGCCCAGGCGTCTGGCAAAGTTAACGGCATTGGAAATGCCGGCGTGTTCCATCATGGTTCTCACTGCCACTACGTTTACTGAATGTCTAAGGGCCGTGCGCATGGTGGTCAGCCCGCGGTAAGATTTGTCATAGTTAGGAGGTGAATAAGAGCCATATTTTACAGGAATATCATCAATTACCGAAGCCGGTCCCATTCCCTTCAGCTCAATGGCCGGACCGTAAGCAACGATGGGTTTGAATGCCGACCCCGGCTGCCTAGGGGCCATGGTTGCCCTGTTAAACTGCAACTGGTGGGTATGTTCGCGGCCACCTGCAATGACTTTAATGTAACCTGTTTGCGGGTCTAGAAATACTGCTGCTCCTTCCGGTTGCAGAATACCACTGGAATCCCGTCCGGAGACGGGGAAATTCTTAGGGTTGGCCAGGGCATCTTCTGCAGCTTTTTGTGTATTTCTGTCCAGTGTGGTATAAACGCGCATGCCGCCCTTATAAATCATGTCCTCCCCGAAGTCACTGATCAACTGTTTCGTTACGTGGTCGACAAAATATGGATAGGGGTAAAGGGTGCCTTTGCTGTTTTTATCCAGGTCAATCAGGGGCTCTTTTTTAGCTTCTGCTGCCTGGGCTTCGGAGATGAAATCATACCTGACCATGGTATCCAGTACCAGGTTGCGCCGGGCAGTTGCCTCTTCGCTTTTTGAATAAAGGTTCGGCGCCTTTGGCAATCCGGCCAGGAAAGCAGCATGGGAAAGGCTCAGTTCGTTTACCTTCTTGCTAAAATAAATACGGGATGCGGCCTGAATACCGTAAGCTCCATTGCCAAAGTAAATTTTATTAAGGTACATTTCCAGGATTTCCTGCTTGGAGTAACGTCGTTCTACCATAAAAGCAAGGATCGCTTCCTGGATTTTTCTTTTCAGGGTTTTCTCCGGTGTCAAAAACGAAAGTTTGACCAGTTGCTGGGTAATGGTGCTGGCCCCCTGTTGAATGCCGCCGCCTGTCAGGTTGTTCCAGACAGCTCGGGCGATCCCTCGCAAGTCAACCCCGTGATGATGATAAAAACGCACATCTTCAACTGCTATGAAGGCATCCTGGACGAAAAGAGGAATATCTTTTATCTTCACAGGTTCACGGTTTTCTTC
>DMIY01000027.1 GCA_003457075.1 Desulfotomaculum sp.
ATGGAACCGTCCCCAATGGCGTATGTTAAGAATCACATAGCCAATACTGATTTTGAGTGTTAAAATGAGTATGGTTCTAGAAAAAACAAGAACCTGGCATAAACATAGTGAGTTGCAATACCTGACTATAGACAGGCTGTCTTCTACCGGTCCGGTAATTCATGCCTGTACCACCCGTTGCGGCGGTGCGAGTGAGGGGAATTATGCCACCTTTAAATATGGGTCTGGCGGTGGGAGGCGGCTGTGAACGTGTGCTGGCTAACAGGTCAGTTGCTTGCTGGGTTTTAGATATACGGTTGGATGACCTGGTAGCTGGTGATATGAAGTAGATGAACCAATGATGGCGAACTTGAGAAGCGTATTTGCCGGCGGGTAAACGATAAGAATGGCGGCACTGATTATGTTGCTTTAGAGAAGAGAGGAGATTAGATGCATAAGATCCTGGTGGTGGATGATGAGGAACATATAGTGGAACTCGTCCGGTTTAATCTGGAGAAGGAAGGGTATGAGGTAATTATTGCCGGTGATGGGGAAACTGCTCTTAAGCTGGTGTACGCTGAGCAGCCTGATCTGGTAATCCTGGATATAATGCTGCCGGGGCAGGACGGGTTGGCCGTGTGCCGGAATTTACACTATGATCTTAATACAAGAGGGATTCCCGTGATTATACTTAGTGCCCGCGCCGAGGAAATTGATAGAGTGCTGGGGTTGGAAATGGGTGCAGATGATTATGTAGTTAAGCCGTTTAGTCCACGAGAGTTGATGGCACGAGTAAAAGCAAGGTTGCGCAGGGACCGTTTAAAGACAGAAGAAAGTGTATCTAACCGCCTGTCAAAACGGCTTGTGCATGATTCTCTGGTAATTGATCAGGAAAGGTTTTCTGTTGCTTTGAACGGCGTAAGGCAAGATTTTACTTCCAAGGAGTTTGAGCTTTTTTGTTTTTTGGCTCGCGAGCCGGGGCGGGTGTTCTCGCGGGAGTATCTTTTAGAGCATATTTGGGGATACGATTATATGGGGGATTCCCGTACGGTGGATGTCCATATAAGACACATTCGCCAGAAGCTGGAGCAAGTTCCAGGCACACCGCAGTTTATTGAAACTGTGCGTGGCATAGGTTATCGTTTCCGGGAGGTACCCTGATGTTCAAAAGGATTTTATTTTTTAAAGGAATCATCTGGCGTCCGGTAGCCAGTTGCTTTTTTATTCTACTTATCTTTTATGCCCTTCTCCAGTTATACGCCGTTAACCGGCTCGGCATAGCAGGCGCATTGGTAATGGCAATTCTGCTTTCCATGGGTCTGGCCTGGGTGCTGTTTAATCGTGTAATCGAGCCGCTTAATAAAGTTAACACTGTTGCTCAGGAAATGGCACGAGGGAACCTGGATCGGGAATTGCATATTTATTCTGATGATGAGTTTGGCCAGCTTGCCCGCAACGTTAATGAAATGGCCCGTCAGTTAAAGAATACTATTGCTCAGATTACGGAAGCCAGAAATCAAGCCAGTGCCATTCTTGACAGTATGGCCGACGGAGTAATTGCCTTAAACAAGTCAGCAGAGGTATTGTTTGTTAACCCGGTGGTAGAGCAAGTTTTTGGCATTAGTCAGGCTGCCAGCCAGGGTAAAAATATCCTGGGCGTAATTCGCAACTACGATGTGGAACGTCTTCTGGAAAGGGCTTTAAAGACAGAAAAGCCCATCACCGAGGAAGTCAGATTGATTTACCCGGAACCGAAGGTTTTTCACCTCTGTGCCACACCCTTACATGGTCAACAAGGAGGGGGGATAGTGGTTTTATTAAGCGACATCACGGAACACAAAAGACTGGAAGACATGCGTACGGAGTTTATAGCCAACGTATCGCACGAGCTTCGTACACCGATTACTTCAATCCGCGGGTTTCTGGAAACTTTGCTGGATGGAAAAATAGAAGATACGGTTATTACCCGTCACTTTCTGGAAATTATGAGCAAGGAAACCGAAAGATTAACCAGACTTATTGATGATTTGTTAAATCTTTCCAATATTGAAGAACGCCGGGTGGTTCACCGGTGGCAGTCAATCCAGTTAACAGATACTATAAACAGGATAGTAACCATGTTCCGTACTCAAGCCAGCGATAAAAAACTGGACGTGATTACTGAAGTACCGCCAAAGTTGCCTGTTATTCAAGGTGATCCGGATATGCTGGCTCAGGTACTCATTAACCTGGTAGATAATGCAATCAAGTATACGCCCAGTGGAGGACGAATTACAATCCGGGCCGGGACTACGGAAGGGAACGTGAAGGTAGAAGTAGAAGATACCGGAATAGGTATTCCCCCTGAGAACTTACCCAGGATCTTTGAACGTTTTTACCGTGTGGATAAAGCGCGTTCCCGGGAACTGGGCGGTATTGGTATGGGGTTGGCAATAGTAAAACATATTATCAGGGCCCATGGAGGGAAAGCGAAAGTAGAAAGCGAAGTAGGCAAGGGAAGCACGTTTATTTTTACCTTGCCGGTTGAGGAAAGCAGTTTTTAATTTTAATTTAATCAGATTTTAATGATTGTATGCTAAGTTGATTTATCATGGGAAGTTCCGGAGGAATTT
>DMIY01000139.1 GCA_003457075.1 Desulfotomaculum sp.
CGATAAGGCAGCCTGTGAAAGAGGCTTAATAAAGCTTTTTATAATGGTATATGGCTTTTACCTGTTGTAAAAAAATTAAAAAAATGAAGGAGAAAGAAATGATTAAAATCGCAGTTGCAAGTGAGAATGGGAAGGTCACGGAACACTTTGGGCATTGTGAAAACTTTATGATTTTTGATACTGAAAATAATCAAATTACTAAGGATGAAACGATAGCAAATCCCGGACATAGACCCGGATTCTTGCCCAGCTTCCTGAATGATATGGGAGTAAATGTGATTATCTCGGGAGGCATGGGTGGCAGAGCTATCGAAATTTTCAATGAAAAAGGTATAGAAGTTATCGTTGGAGCAAGTGGGGCAGCAAAAGCAGCGGTAACATCATATCTGCAAGGTGCGCTGAAATCTACGGGTTCTGTTTGTCACGAGCATCAATACCATGATGACTGTGGAAATTAAAGTGTTGATGCTGCTCGCTGAATCGGACACCAAATGAAGGGAGAGTATTTTTCGTGAAAGCAACAGTTGATAAAGAAAAATGTATTGGTTGTGGACAATGTGTAGATATATGTCCGGCTGAGGCCATAAAAGTCGACAATGATATTGCGGTTGTAAGTGATGAATGCATTGAGTGTGGGGCGTGTGTGGACGAATGCCCTACTGAGGCAATATCATTATAAACATCAATAAGGCTAATAACTGTAATGTTGGAAAGGGAGAGTTAGATGTCAGAGAACGCATGTGCAGGCGAAGCTTCGAATGCGAGACCGGAGATTCTCGAACAGAGTGAGTTTAACAATATCAAACATGTGATTGCGGTGGTCAGCGGCAAAGGTGGTGTTGGCAAGTCTTCAGTCAGCGCGTTGTTGGCTGTTGGATTAAACCGGCAGGGCTATAAAGTGGGAATACTGGACGCAGATATTACCGGGCCAAGCATTCCAAAAATGTTTGGATTAACCAGTCCGCCTGGGGTTTTGGATAATCGTATTGTTCCAGTCAGGACAACTTACGGTATCCTTGTCATTTCTTTAAACCTGTTCCTTATGGAGGAAGACGAGCCTGTAGTCTGGCGCGGCCCGCTGCTTGGAAGCGCTGTCAAACAATTTTGGACGGATGTCATTTGGGGGGACCTTGATTACTTAATTATAGACCTGCCGCCGGGAACCGGCGATGTGCCGCTGACAGTTATGCAGTCTCTGCCCCTGTATGGCTTGGTAGTAGTCACTTCTCCTCAGGACCTGGCTTTTATGGTTGTTAAAAAGGCTGTTAAAATGGCCGGGCAGATGAATATCCCGATTTTGGGTATGGTTGAAAATATGAGTTTCTTAACATGCCCCGGCTGCGGGAAGAAAATAGATCTGTTCGGGTCCAGCAAAGCAGAGGAAACTGCTCGTGAAACAGGCATGAAACTGCTTGCGGTACTGCCCGTTGATCCCAAGCTGGCCAAGTTCAGTGATTCCGGTCAGATAGAACTATATGATGTTAACCCTTTTAATGAAATTAATTTAATTAAAGAATAGCTGTTTAAATAACAGGAGGTTAAATTAATGAAAATCGACGGCTGTCATGGCGGAAGCAGGGGGTGTCAGGAATGAAACTGGCCATCAGCGCAGAAGGGAACAGTATTGAGGCAAGAGTTGACCCCCGCTTTGGCAGGTGCGAATATTTTGCAATTACAAGCGAAGATAAGCAGCAGTGGGAATATATATCCAACCCCGGCGCATCCGCCGGAGGGGGAGCGGGTATCCATACGGCCCAGGAATTAGTCAACAGGAAAGTCGAGTGTGTGCTGACCGGACGCATTGGTCCCAATGCGATGGCAGTATTGCAGGCTGCAGGTATAAAAGTATATACGGGAGCATCCGGGACGGTTCGGGAAACATTTGAGCAGTATAAAAACGGTCTTTTAACGCTGTCTACTACAGCCAATGCCGTCCCTCACGAGGGTATGGGCAGGGGGAGAAAGTAGGAGTTGAAATGTTTATTGCTGTAGCCAGCGGTAAGGGCGGCACAGGTAAGACCACTATTGCGACGAGCCTTGCCCTGGCCGTCAAAGAAAAGTATGAAGTACAGTATATCGATTGTGATGTCGAGGAGCCAAACGGCCATATTTTCTTAAAACCGGAATTCACATATAAGGAATCTGTAACTGTACAAATTCCTTGGATCAATCTATCTATGTGCGACTTTTGCGGCCGGTGTGCTGAAATATGCGCTTTTCACGCTCTGGTTGCGCTTCCGGGAAATGTCCTGTTTTTCACGGAACTCTGCCATAGCTGCGGGGGTTGTATGTATTTTTGCCCTAAAAAAGCTATTTCGCCGGCAGAGCAGGAGATCGGCTGGATAGAGGGCGGGCTGGCTGATGGAATAGACTTTATCCAGGGGCGCCTGAAAATTGGCGTTGCAGTCAGCCCTCCGCTTATCCAGGCAGTTAAAAATAAGCGCCTGTCCGGCGCGGCAGTTATCGCAGATGTTTCACCAGGTACCTCCTGCCCCGTAATCAAAGCTGTGGAAGGCGCTGATTTCTGCATACTTGTTACTGAATCAACTCCCTTTGGCCTTCATGACCTGGAACTGGCATTCGGAATGATTCAGAAATTGAAGGTCCCCGGAGGAGTGGTTATTAACCGTTCGGACGGTAAAGACGAAGACGTAGAAAGGTTTTGCAAGGAAAAAGGGATTCCATTGCTCATGAAATTTCCCTTCAGTCGTGATATTGCGGTTAACTACGCAAAGGGATTGCCGCTACTTGCAATAAAGCCGCAGTGGAAGGAAAAATTAATAGCTTTGTGGGAAAAGTGTGAGAGGATGGGACGAAATTGAAAGAACTGGTGGTTGTCAGCGGAAAAGGAGGCACAGGAAAAACCTGTATTGTAGGTTCTTTCGCTGCGGTTGCCCGTAACAAAGTTCTAGTTGACTGTGACGTGGATGCCTCCAATCTGCATCTTCTGCTAAAGCCGGAACAAAGTACTCAAAAACCCTTTTACGGGATGCCGAAAGCAGTGATAGACAAGGATAAGTGCAGTGAATGCGGGATTTGTGCTGACCTCTGCCGTTTTGATTCCATACTGGAATTTGAAGTAAACTCATTGGCCTGTGAGGGATGCGCCGTCTGTTATCATGCCTGTCCTAACCAGGCTATCCGGATGGCTGAGCATTTATCAGGATACCTGTATGTATCTGATACGAGGTTCGGCCGGCTTGTACATGCCAAACTGGATATAGGGGAGGGCAATTCCGGCAAGCTTGTAGCCGCCGTCCGTCAGCAGGCGAGGAGAATTGCAGAAGATAATCGGTGTGACCTTATTGTTACAGACGGCCCGCCCGGTATAGGCTGCCCTGTTATTTCATCTCTTTCAGGCGCAGATTTGGCCTTAATTGTAACCGAACCGACGCTGTCCGGCCTTCACGATATGGAAAGGGTGCTTGCCCTGGTGGATCATTTTGAAGGGAAAGCGGCAGTTTGTATAAATAAATTTGATCTAAGCATTTCCAACACTGAAGAAATTCAACGAAAATGCAATGAGAAGGGCGTCCCTATAGCAGGGAAAATACCCTATGACAAGGAGGTAATTGAGGCTGTCCGCGCAGGTTGTCTCGTGGTTGATTATACAAGCGGGAAAATCAAAGACAGTATATCAGGGCTCTGGGATGAAATAAAGAAACAGCTTTCCCTATAAAAAATATATAAGCACGTAGACAGTTGACATCCCTATAGTTGTATAAATTGATAGGAGATTACCTGTAAGATGAGCTACAATTATGTGCCGGATGATATGTTGCTGTATTATTTATTTTGGAAAAAAGTCCCCGGTTATGGTAAAAACCAGCCGGGGACTAATACTTTTTTTAGAAGAATTGTCCGAATGTAATAAATAGGGCAAGTCGGTTCTATACAAAATGTCTGATTTAAAATCATTGTTATTGCTATAAAATATTTTATATTTCATGGTTGACAAAAGCTGTCAAAGGCAATACACTATAGCTTGATAATCAAACAATTTGATATTATTATTATCATAAATTAAAATATTAAGAAGTTGGTGGCTATTATGGTTGACGATCTTACAAATGAACTGATCCGGTTTATAAGCAGTTTTACTTCATGGGAGTCGTCAGTAGTCCGGTCCGGCGATTTAACCGTCTCTGAGGTTCACGCAATGGAGATACTGGGCCAGTGCGGTGAAATAAACATGAAGAATCTTGCCCAGAGATTGGGTGTGACAACAGGAACCACTACAGTAACGGTAGATAGACTCGAAAGAAAGGACTATGCCAGAAGAAATCACAACCGTGAAGACCGGCGGGTATATCTGATCAGCCTGACTGATAAGGGAATAAAAGCATTCAAGGAGCATCACAAGTTTCACCTCGAGCTGACCAACCAGATCCTTTCAACAATTTCGGAAGAAGAGGCCAGCCAATTATTGGTTATCTTGCAGAAAATCAACAATGAGATATTATAAATAACCATCGGTTAATCATTAAAGGAGCCTGGCATTAAATGAGGTCAGCCAAACATAAAGAAAGCCTCAAATCATCTCATGATCTGAAAAGGATCGTTCTTGTCGGAACGCCGAATGTAGGCAAGAGTGTTATTTTTAATTTTCTTACCGGCGCTTACGTTACAGTATCTAATTATCCCGGCACTACCGTCGAGATCTCCAGAGGCAAAACGTTCATTAAAGAAAAGGAAACATGGGAGGTTATCGATACACCGGGTATGTACTCACTTCTGCCAATTACCGAAGAAGAACGGGTTTCCCGTACCCTCCTTCTGGAAGACAATCCGGATGTTGTTTTGCATATTATCGACGCCAAAAATCTCGAGCGCATGCTCAATTTGACGATACAGCTCGTCGAAGCAGGTCTGCCGGTTATTGTAGTCATCAACATGATTGATGAAGCTGATAAGTTGGGAATTAAAGTTAACCCCGCAATACTTGAATCCTTAATCGGCATTCCCGTAGTTGCTACTTCCGCCACTTCAGGATACGGCCTGGATATGCTTAAGAAGACTATCCGGGACTATTATCGGAACAACATCCGTGGAAAGCAGGCTTATGAATATGGAAGCTGCGGTGTTTAAAACACCAGTTTACGATTCCTTAATCGAAAAATCACTGTTGAGAATAGAAAGCCTCTTAATTAATAATTTTCACCTGTCCAAACGGGCGATTGCCCTGTTGTTATTACAGGGCGACGAAGAAATACACAAAATCGTGTCTGCCCGGGACCGGGGAAATTATGAGGCAATCGAACGAATAATTGCAGATACCCAGGCCAACTATAAGGAACCGCTTTACTTTGTTGTAAATCTGCAGCGGCAGCATACGGCATCCCGGCTTTCCGATCAGGCAATATCTGTGCCGGAAGAACCGCGGCCCAGTTTCAGCGAAAATATCAGCCGGCTGACCATGCGGCCGGTAACCGGCATTCCTATTCTCCTTCTCGTTCTTTACTACGGGCTTTATAAGTTCGTCGGTATTTTCGGAGCGGGAACACTGGTCAATTATCTTGAAACCGGGTTTGAGAAGATTATTAATCCCTGGGTCAGCAGACTGGTTGAAAGCTATATCCCCTGGGTTCCGGTTCAGGAACTGCTGGCTAAGGATTACGGGATCATAACCCTGGGTTTCCGCTATGCTTTAGCTATTGTTCTGCCGATTGTAGGAACCTTCTTTATTGTATTTTCGATCATCGAAGACACCGGTTACCTGCCGCGCATGGCCCTGCTGGTTGACCGGTTATTCAAGAGCATAGGTTTAAACGGCCGGGCAGTTATCCCGATGACGCTGGGTTTTGGCTGTGACACCATGGCGACCATGGTCAGCCGGACTCTGGAGACTGCCCGTGAGAGAATAATCGCCACCCTTTTATTAGCCCTTGCTATTCCATGTTCAGCGCAGTTAGGCATTATTCTGGCTATTCTTTCAGGAAGACCGCGAGCGTTAGCTCTCTGGGCAGGGTTCTTGTTGCTGGTGTTTTTGCTGGTAGGTTATTTGACAGCCAAGCTTTTGCCGGGCGACCGGCCCAGCTTTTATATGGAACTCCCCCCGATGCGCTGGCCGAACTTGAAAAACATATATACAAAGACATATACACGAATGCGGTGGTATTTTCTAGAAATTATGCCGCTGTTTATCCTGGCCAGCGTACTGATCTGGCTGGGTAATACCACCGGAGTTTTTCAGCAGTTAGTTGCCTGGTTGACCCCCGTTGTAAATAGTCTTGGTTTGCCGGATGCAATCGCGCAGGTTTTCTTATTCGG
This sequence comes from Desulfotomaculum sp., assembly GCA_003457075.1. Taxonomy (GTDB): domain Bacteria; phylum Bacillota; class Desulfotomaculia; order Desulfotomaculales; family Nap2-2B; genus UBA4053. The sequence goes on from DMIY01000139.1 coordinate 6,271, forward strand.
TTTCTTCCGGCGTGATTATGGAGCCGCCGGGCTGTACGATCTGTATAAGACCGGAATTCTCAGCAGTACACAGCTGGTAGTGACTGCCGCAACCCTGACTCTGTTTGTTCCCTGCATTGCTCAATTAATCATCATGATCAAAGAGCGCGGGCTGAAAACCGCAGTGGCGATTGCTGTATTTGTCTTTCCTTTTGCATTCATTTCAGGGTATGCGCTGAATTGGCTGATCTCTATAACGGGGGTAAAGTTATGAATAAATGCTCATTCTGCGGTTATGAATTTTCAGATGAGGCTGCGCAGAGTTGCGCCGGTTGTTTTCTGCGCCGCTTTTGCGGCAAACTGAAATGCCCGCGCTGCGGCTATGAAGTTTTTACAAAGCGCCCGGGAATAATCGGCCGGTTAAGAAAAAGAAAAGGTAACGCCGTCGCAGCCGAGCATAAATCTCTTGCCGATTCACATGTTGGAGATCGGGGACAGATTTCGGGTTTTTCAACATACGAACCGAAAAAAATCAGAAAACTTATGTCGTTGGGGATTTACCCCGGTTTGCTGATTCGCCTGCTGCAGGTATTTCCCGCATATGTTTTCCAGGTCGGATTTACCCAGTTTGCGGTTGACCGGGAAATCGCCCAGGAAATCCAGGTAACTCTGACCGCTGATCGGCCTTAACCAATAAAGCCTTTACTTAAAAAATGGCGGTGTGCCGGGTGGTTTGAGAGAAGGGAGTCAGGAGGGGATTTACTGTTCCCTCCTGACCGGTTAATTAATTATTTCACGGTTAAAGTGAGGTCGTCGAAATGCTGGGTTCCAGAACCATCAGATAAAAGGTAGATCCTGGTGACCGACGCCCCGGCAGGTACATTGATGGTCATTGCCGGCGTGGATTAAGCTGAAAGAAACGGCCCGGTGCAGGATTTCCGCGACGGGTTCTACAGCCAGGAACATGGAGTATCCGTTCAGTCTTTCGAACCTGCCGCCGGGCAGGCAGAAATAACGGGGGTGAAGAACTTTAACTCCCCCGATATCTTCTGATTCCGGTATAAGTCCCAGCTTGCGCCAGTCTTTGTTAAACCACAGCCATGCGGGAGCGTACGGGACGGGCGCGATTACCGTAACGTGCAGGCCGGCCGCCTGAAAGTTTTGAACAAGTCTCAGGGAAAAAACTCCGTAAGCGGGGTCCTGCCGGTTCGGGAAAATTGGTGATAAGAATAAAATCTTTATTGCTCCGCCTCTTTTTTGCCTGTGCTGCAGCAGTTGATCTCTTTGATCCTGCTGGTTTTTCTTTGGCTGGGTTCCGCCGCCACGATACAAAATGTGCTGCTGGCTGTAGTCGCAGGTTTGCTTTTCGCTCCTTTGGCAGGATTGCTGATCTTTGCGAAAAGGTTAAAGGATTGGCCTTCAAAGAAGGTTGGAACATCCGGCATACTGGCTGACTCATTGCCCATGCTGGTTACCAGCGGAGTTGTTTTGCTGATGACCAGTACAGACATTTACGTGCTGGGGATTTTTTCGAACGCGGTTCAGGTGGGTATATACGGGGTGGCCAGTTCCCTGGCCAGTGTGACGTTTCTTTCCGGAAATGTAATCAAACCAGGTAATCCCGGCAATGATCGCCCATTTTAACGCCCGAAAAGACCTGCAGAACCTGAAATACGTCACCAGGTACGCCACAACAATCAGCTCACTGGTTTCTATTCCTGTTTTCCTTGTTTTATTTCTCTTTGGCAGGAGCATTCTGGCCTTTTTGTTCGGCGCGCAGTATGCGGGCGGGGCAGCTGTCCTTAGTTTTCTTATCCTTGGCCAGATGGTGAATACCCTGACGGGATCATGCGATTACTTTCTTCAAATGACCGGGCTGCACGTCGCCTTTATGAAGATCAGCATCTTCAGCGGCCTTTTAAATCTAGGCCTGAACATAATCATGGCGCAGCATTTCGGAAAAGAAGGGGTTGCGGCGTCTACAGCTTTCTCGCTGGTTGTCCAAAACGTTTTGTCTGTTCTTGTAGTTCATCAGAGAACCGGCATCTGGACCTTTGCCTCCCTGGAAATAATGCTCCAAATCCTCAAGCTTCTTAAAAACCGCCTGCATATCTAAAAATGAGTTTTAGATATCCGTTTACATATTGGGCAGATTAGGATCAGGGTACGGGGTGCAGGGTGCAATGAAAGAAGGGACGCTTAGCTAAGGCTGTCGTTAAGAATCTGGTTATTCTTTGTTTTGCTTATTTGAGCGATAGCCTGCGCCCGGTTTTTTACCCCCAGTTTTCTGAAGATATTGTGGAGGTGAGTTTTTACCGTATCAACAGCAAGGTGGGTTGCCGTTGATATTTCCTTGTTGGTCAGGCCTTTGGTCAGGTATTGGAGAATTTCGTGTTCCCTGGGTGTAAGCTCGGCCCGCTGGTGAGTGGAATTTTGTTCATTATTCCCGGGCGTTTTCGCATAGTCGTTGATAATCTGGTGCAGTACCGCCGGGTCAATCACAGTCTCGCCCTGGTGTACCCGCTTGATCGTTTCAATGAGTTTGTCCCGGGAGACGTGCTTTAAGATGTATCCATTAGCGCCGGACTGCAGGGCCAGCCGCACAAATTCGGCGTCCTCAAAAACAGTCAGGAAGATTATTTTAGTTAATGATTTTTTCCGTAGAATTTCCCTGGCTGCTTCAATACCGCTGATGTCCGGCATCTTTATGTCCATCAGGATAACGTCGGCGTGCTGGTTAAGGAGCATCTGTTCGGCTTCCTGGCTGCTGGAGCAGCTGCCGATAATGGAGATATCCTTACAGTCGCTCATCATTGCCGCCAGACCGACGCGGATCATCGCGTGATCATCTACGATCATTAATTTAATTGGTGTCAATTAGACAATCTCCCTTCAACGTCCATTGTATAGGGTACTTTAACTGAAATCCAGGTTCCTTTCCCCGGCTGGGAACCAATGATACAATTTCCTCCCAGAAGAAGCGCTCTTTCCTGCATACCGGCCAAACCGAGGTGGTTGTAATTTTGTGAGTTAACTAACGAGCTCTGGTTAAAACCTGTCCCGTTATCCTTGATGGTCAGCAGGATGTCCTTTTTGCGGACCACAAGTTCAACATCCACGCTGGTAGCCGTCGCGTGCTTGATTATATTAGTCAGCGCCTCCTGCAGAATTCTGAACAGGGCTATTTCCGTTTGGGGCGGCAGGCGTAAATTGTCGCCCGGATTGGCTGTCAGTCCTCTCAGGTTTTCTTCGGCTAGTCTGTCATGACCGGCCGGCGTGTTCAGATGGAAATGAAGACTGATGGGGATATTATGTTTTTCACGAATTTCGTTTGTATACGACTTGATGGCCGGGATCAGGCCGTAGTTATCCAGAATCATCGGCCTTAAGCCGGACAGGATCCGTCTTATATCCTGAATCTGGTTTCCTAAAATATTAGTCAGGTTGGTTATTTCTCCGTACCAGTCAGCGGGATGTGAATTGCAAGTCGGAGTAATCCTCTGCAGCCGGTACCAGATGGCAATAAGAGCCTGAATAACGCTGTCGTGCAGCTCTGAGGCAAGATGTTTGCGCTCGTCTTCCTGTGCGGTGATGATCTTGTTGACCAATTTGTGAAGGAGCAGTTCTTTTTGTTCCAGTTTTTCAACCAGACTTGCATTTTCGATAGCAATGGCCGTAACCCGCGCGATGGCCAAAATGATTTCGGCGGCCTCGTTTTCAAAGCCCTTAAGCCGGCTGTCCCGCGGGCGGTCAACCTGCATTATCCCGATTGCTTTATCCTTGTTCAGGATGGGAACCACAATCAGCCAGTGATAATTGAAAGTTTCAATAATATCGGCCGGGAGCAGATTATGGATGTTGTCAGGCGTGATAATTACTGGGTGCTGTGTTTGAACAGCCTGTGTTATAGCCGGGTAGGGTTTTTGGCCTGAAAGAGCTTTAAATTTGTTGCGCAGTTGGGGGTCGTAACTCCCTACGGCGACCACAGGAGTAAGGTTTTCGTTTTCATCCAGCAGGTAGAGGCTTGTTCTCGCGGAGAATAAATCGGCGGTAAGCTGGGCGACAACATGCAGGGTCTGGCCGATGTCCAGGGATGAACTGATTGTGCTGGCCATCTCCAGCCAGGTTGTTAATTTTCTGAGGGTGCGTTTATGGGAGCTGCGGAAAACAAATTCCTGAATCAGATCCGCCATATGCCTGCCCAGCGACATTGTTTTAACAAGCAGGCGTTGGGCGGTTTCAGCGTCGGTGTCGAAGATGGCGATTTCCATTGTCCCGCTGGGTTCCTCAACCTGCAGCCTTACGGGCAGCGTGGTTTTGGCGGCCGGCGAGAACAATTTCAGCCATTCCTTGTGATTAAACGGGCCGTCCGGGAAGAAGAGATGTTTGGAAAGTTCCTGCCAGCGGGCGGCCCAGGCACGGTCCTTTTTGCGCGAATCCTTGCAGACATCAATGCAGACAGGGAGCTTTTCCTGCCGGAGCAGGATAAAGGCGGCCCAGTAAAAATCAAAGGATAGGATGAACCTTTTCAGTATTTGGCGCAGGTTGCTCTCCAGTTGTTTTGGCGTGACGACCGAGGGACTTACCCGGCAAACAATCAGAAGCTTCGGTTTTGTTTCCTGGAGTGTGCTGCCTGGTAGTGTTTTCCCGGTGTTCACCAACGCGCCTCCTTTTAACTTTCGCAAAAAATTTTTATTTTCCGCCAAAAGAATTCTAACGCATGTCCGCACGACTGTCAACCATTTTTCATACTTATGGACTAGCCCTAACGAGTTACTGCCTATTTCACCCATTTTTAAACCCTTACTCATTCTTTTTAGCGATTTTCTTTTATATATAGATATTTTACTATTTTTATGGAGGTTCGCTGCTTGCAATTTGCCAGAGGTTAGCGATATCTCCCGGTTGAACTTCCCCCCGGCGGAAGATTTTCTCAGGTTACGCCTCAAAAAAACATAACTTCGCGACGAGTAATAGGATTTCTTCGATAAAGGGTAAAGAAGTTATGGGCATAGCTGGTTTAAAGCACGCTGGAGAAAACCGGAAGAAAGGTGGAGCGCGCAGTTCTTTATTTAAAGAAAGCCTATGTAAACCGGCGCAAGAGAAGCGACAGCAAGGCCGTTTCACCCGGACACAGGAGGCTGCCCTTGGGCGGCAGCGATGATGTCCTCTTTTTATCAAGTTAGAAATGGTACGGTAATAAAAAGACCAAGGAGGAAAGATTGTGCGCTTAGATGGAAAAGTAATCATTGTAACCGGAGCAAGAATGGGTATTGGCGAGGGAGTAGCTATTACTCTGGCCAAAGATGGAGCTGATCTGTGCCTGGTCAGCCGGAAAATTTCCGAAGAAGACGCTATTGTAAAAGCGTGCGAGGACCTTGGACGCAAGGTCATGGTTTTCAGGGCTGACGTGGGCAAGCGCTCCGAGGTGCAGGAAATGGTCGATGCGACGATGAGCGCCTTCGGGAAGATCGACGGCTTGTTCAACAATGCGGGAATAAGCAAGCCGGCCATGCTTCTGAAGATGACCGAAGAAGTGTGGGACGATATTATCCGGATCAATCTCACGGGGACTTTTTACTGCATTCAGGCCGTGGCCAACGCAATGCTGGAAAGGAAGACGGGTTCCATTATCAACGTTACTTCCTCAGCCGGCTTAATGGGCACAATAGGACAGGTAAATTATACGGCAGCAAAGGGAGGGGTACACGCTTTAACCAAATCGGCAGCTAAGGAGCTGGCCAAGTACAACATCCGGGTGAACTGCATCTCCCCAATGGCGGAGACTGATATGACCAGAGTAATCGCCACCGACCCCCGTTTCAAAGACAAGTACCTGGAGCGCATTCCGCTGGGAAGGTGGGCGCCGCCTGAGGAGATTGGGCCAGTTGTATCATTCTTAGCCTCTGATGAAGCATCATATGTAACCGGGCAGACCATCTGTGTGGACGGCGGTATGGTAATGCTTTAGGCAAATAAACGTACTTAATTTAGGAGGTTTGACGATGCCTGATAAAGATGTGGCCGTTATTGGAGTAGGCCAGAGCGCTTTTGTGCGCGGTTATCCCGGCGGTATCCGGGAGCTGTGTTTCGAAGCCTACAGGGAAGCTATGCAGGATGCAGGAATTTCCTCGAAAGAAATCAAAGCCTTAATAGTCTGCTGCGCTCCCGAGTACGATAAGCAGCGCAGTCCCTCGAGCTTGATTGACGAGTACCTGGGGCTAAACCCCGCGCCCACCTTTATGGTTGAATCCCTGTGTTCCTCAAGCACGACAGGGTTTGCAATCGCGTACTCATTTATCAAAAGCGGGCTTTACGATGTTGTTTGTGTCCTGGGATTCCAGAAAATGTCCGAAATTACCTCCCAGGATGTCCAGGAGCGCATGGGGCGCGGCGCCGACGTAATGTGGGAGTCGCCTTACGGGACATCCATGCCGGCTTATTACGCCATGTACGCCCAGGCGCATTTCGCCAACTTTGGCACGCAACCGGAGGACCTGGCCCTGGTCCGTGTTAAAGCGTCGACGTACGGGCAGTTAAATGAAAAGGCAGTCTACCGCAAGAAGGTTACTTTTGAGCAGGTGATGGAGTCAGGTTTTGTTTCCAGTCCCTTAAAAGTTATGGACTGCTGCGCAAATGCAGACGGATCCTCCTGTGTTATCCTGGCCTCGGCTGACAGGGCCAAGGAATTAAGCAAGAAGCCGGTTTGGGTTATGGGAGTCGGCCAATCCAACGCGCCGATGAACCTGGCCAGCAGGGAACACATGAGAGGCCTGGAATGCGCGCGCATAGCCGGAGAAAAGGCCTACGCTATGGCCGGTGTGGGGCCTCAGGATATTGATGTGGCCGAAGTTCACGACTGCTTCACCATTGCGGAAATTCTGGCCTACGAGGCTCTTGGCTTTGCCAAACCTGGAGAAGGACCCAGCCTGATCCGCGATAAACAAACATATCTCGAAGGTAAAATTCCAGTCAATGTAGACGGCGGGTTGCTTTCCAAAGGGCATCCCATCGGCGCTACAGGCGGTTCGCAGCTCAGGACGATTGTTCTGCAGCTACGCGGAGAGGCGGGCGCCATCCAGGTGCCGAACGCTGAAATCGGCCTCGTTCACAATATCGGCGGCGTAGGTATCTACGGGAACGTTATAATATTGGGGAGGTAGAACAACGTGGGGTTTGAAAAGTTTGGACGGAAGAGCTTTACCGCAGTTACAAAAGTAGGCGAGTACGTCGATAAGCTGGAAAGTGGCGAAGTTTACACAACCCATTGCCCCAAGTGCAACAAGACCTATTTCCCTCCTAGGATGGACTGCCCGGGCTGCTTAAGCGGTTCTTTGGAATGGGTCAAGGTCCCTGACACGGGCAAGCTGGTTACTTTTACAAACGTCAAATATGCCCCTACCGGCTTTGAGGGCGATCTGCCCTACCTGCTGGCGGTAGTGGATTTCGGGGGCTTCAGGATGTTCGGGCGCCTGAGTGATTCTATGCAGGGTATGGATATCAAGGTCGGTATGACTGTTAAGCCGGTTGTGGTCAATTATGAAAACGGCCAGATAGCCCATGAGTTTGTAGCCGCCGAATAAGACCAGCCATCATACGGCGTTGCATAATTAGGTAATTGAATAAGTTATTGACTATTGACATGCTTGTACACGGGATTTTATAATACAACCATATAAATTTTTAAAAATATAAGGGGGAGTAGTAGCTAATGGATATTAACAAATGGCCGCGCGAATCAGGCGCAAAAGACCACAATATTTTCACCGATCAATGGTTTGGCACCGAAGCGCCCTGCGTAATTTACGAGTTGAAGCCTGTTGTTGACCCGAAGGGTAACGCGATTGAAGGCGTAAACAGCGCCTGGATAACCCTGAACAACCCTGCGCAGTTTAACTCCTACACCACAGAAATGGTCAAGGGAGTCATCGCCGGTTTCCACAAGGCTTCCATGGACCGCACGGTAGCAGCCGTGGTCTTTACCGCAGTAGGCAGCAACGCCTTCTGCACCGGCGGAAACACAAAAGAATATTCCGAGTATTATTCCATGACCACTGAATACGGGTACTATATGGACCTCTTCAACGGCATGGTTGACGCCATTCTTAACTGCAAAAAGCCGGTTATCTGCCGGGTAAACGGCATGCGCGTAGCAGGCGGCCAGGAAATCGGCGGCGCCTGCGATCTGGCTGTTTCCTCAGACATGGCTATCTTCGGTCAGGCCGGCCCGAAGCACGGTTCCGCCCCGGTTGGCGGCGCGTCGGACTTCCTGCCCTGGTACATTGGAGCCGAGCGTGGAATGTGGAGCTGTATTTCCTGCCAGATGATCAGCGCATACAAGGCTGTCGACTGGGGTATGATCACCAAGGCCGTCCCCGTATTAAAGAAGGGCGACCAGTGGGTTGCCAACCCCAACGTAATTACCGACAAGTATGTTGAAAACGGCCAAATCGTCTACGGCGAAAACAAAACTGGCGATGCTCTTGCTGAGGCAAAAGCTCTGGTCAAGGAATGCACAGTTGACTTCTCCCTGTTAGACGCCGAAGTCAACAAGCTGATCTGGACATTTACCAACCTCTTCCCCCACTGCCTGATGATGTCCATCGACGGCGTCAGGGCCAAGAAGAAGTTCTTCTGGGATCAGGCCAAGCTGCCCAACCGTCACTGGCTGTTAGCTAACATGATGAGTGAAGCTTACCTCGGATTCAACGCTTTCAACACCAAGAAACTAACCGGCAAAGACGTCATTGACTTTATTAAGTACAGACAGCTGGGTAATGAGGGGCATCCGTTCGATCAGGAACTGGTCGACGCCGTTTTAGGTCCCCGTTTGGAAGGCAAATAACGATAATAAATGGGATACCAGGCGCTGGTTTATGTCCGGCGCCTGGTATTCTTGATTTATCCGGGTGATTCTTAAAAACTCCAGTTATAAGGGGTGAAATAATTTTGGCTTTTGAATCTCTTAAAGTCGGGAGCGAGAGCGGTGTTATTACGATAACGCTTGCCCGCCCCCCTTTGAATGTTTTAACAATTCCCATGATGGAAGAAATGGTCGAGGCCTTTAAGTGGGCAAAAGATGAGCCGGGCGGCGTGGTTATTTTGGACGCCGAAGGAAAAGCATTCTCGGCGGGTGTGGATGTCGCCGACCATACCCCGGACAAGGTGGACAGCATGATCGATGTTTTTGACCGCCTTTTCCTGGCTATGGACGCAGTGGAAAAACCGATTATCTGCCTGGTTAACGGCGCGGCGCTCGGCGGCGGCTGCGAAGTTGTTCTTTTCTGCGACATGGTTCTCGCTTCGGAGAAGGCCAAACTCGGCCAGCCTGAAATCCAGGTGGGTGTTTTCCCGCCTGTCGCCTGTTTCCTGCTGCCCAAGCTTTGTTCCTGGCCGAGGGCTATGGATCTTCTCTTGAGCGGTGATACAATCGGCGCCGAACAGGCCGAGAAGTTTGGCATAGTCAACAAGGTTCTTCCGGCGGATAATTTCAAAGAAAGCGCCATGGAATACTTAAAGAAATTTACCGCGCTGAGTCCGGTTGTCCTGGCCATGACCAAAAAAGCCGCCAGGGCAGGACTGGGGAAGGGTTTTGCAGAGGGCATCAAGGATATAGACCGCATTTATCTTAAGGAACTGATGGTCACCGCCGATGCGCAGGAAGGGCTAAAGGCCTTTATGGAAAAAAGGCGCCCGGTCTGGCAGGGCAAATAGCCTGTTTTTTAAGCGGAGGGCCTTGGGTTTTAAAGTGTAAAGTAAAAAGTTATAAGGAGGAAATTATA
>DMIY01000163.1 GCA_003457075.1 Desulfotomaculum sp.
AAGAAAATAATTCCTACTTTTTTTTAACTTTTTCAACTTTTTTTGCTTCCTCCCACCAGTCATCCAACTCCTTCAGAGTACAACCGGACAACTCGCGCCTTTGACTACGGGCCTGCTCCTCTATGTACCGGAAGCGACTGATAAACCTGTTTACCGCTCCAGCAAGCGCTATCTCTGCCTCCACCCCCAGCAAGCGGGACAGGTTGACTGCCGCAAAGAAAAGGTCACCCACTTCCGCCTCCACCTGCTCAGGACTATCGTCTGCAATAGCCTGCGCCAACTCCCCCAGTTCCTCATCTATCTTTTTCATTGCCCCCTGATAATCAGGCCAGTCAAACCCTACTTTTGCCGCCCTGGCCTGTACACGACCCGCACGCAACATGGCGGGCAGGCACTGTGGAACGTTTCCTAAAATAGAATCGGCAACACGGGTTCCTTTTTCGCCACGTTTGATTTTTTCCCAGTTGAATTCTACCTCGGCGCTGTTTGCCACGACAACATCGCCAAAAACATGGGGGTGCCTGTCCCGCATTTTCCTGGTAATGCCTACCACTACATCATTAATATCAAAAAGGCCCTTTTCCCCGGCCAACCGGGCATGAAAAACGATTTGTAGTAATAAGTCTCCCAATTCCTCACATATTTTATACGCATCAGCCCGCTCAATTGCTTCAATAACCTCGTAAGCTTCTTCCAAAAGATACTTTCGCAACGTCAGATGAGTTTGTTCCCGATCCCAGGGACAGCCGTCTTCTGACCGTAAAACCGCCATTATTTCTACCAGTGGGTCCAAAGGATACTGGTAAGTTTTAAAAGATTGTTGAAAAACTTCACAGGGCGGTACATAAAGACTTGTCAAATGATCAATCCATTCCAGGCGATCAATACAATATAAGGGATGCTCTTCAATTCTCTGCAACCCGGGTACGCCTGCCGCCTGCACAACCACCACCGGATGATCAAAAGGATAGTAATTCATCAAAAACAACTTGACATCTGAAATAACCAACCGGTTATATACCTGAATTATGATGTTGCCTACCCCCGGCTGGGGAAACTTACCTTCCAGACAAGATCCATCAACTATATATAGTCCACCAGCAGGATCAAGCCGCAAGGCAACATACACCGCATCCAGAAAACTCATGGCCGGCAGTATTTCTACACCGAGATTATATTCAGGCGCCTTTTGCAAAATCAACTCCACAGTTTTCTCGGCAACTAACGGGTTACCAGGCACCGCATAAACGAGTGGCCCCCGGCCGGCTTCTTCGAGCACAGCAGCAGCAATTTGCCGGTATACCTCCTGGAAACTTCCGCCTGCCTCGTATAAATGATCAAAAGTGGTAAATACAACTCCCTGTTTCCTTAGCCAGGGTACCACCGGGTGTTGCCCGGTACGCAAGAGTATTCGCCCCGACTGTTGCAAAACCTCCCATACCAGTAAAGGGATTTGTCCGGGATGGCCGGGACCCAAACCCGCCACAGTAATCCGAACACGCGGCCCAACAGTCGCTGCTTTCCTTTCATCTTTGCAAAAGGATAATCGTACCTCTGGTGAGATGCTGACACCATTTAAATACACCTCTCCCTTCATCTGTCTCCCGGCCCTGATGTCAGCGCCAGGCGCTTCACCCCTTCCCTAAATATTTTTTCGGTAACATGGAGCAATAAAGAAGGTGGCCTTTGGGCCACCTTCTTTATTGCTCCATTTGTTTAGCCAAAAACCCGGCTGCCGTCTCAGCAAGCTTTAGCTCTAACTCGCCCATTCTTATATCCGGCTCTTTAGACGCCAAAATCACAGCTCCAATAGGATCTCCCCCGCAAATAATCGGGACAATAACTTCTGAAGAATACCTCCACTCACCATCATCCACAACCATGCATTCCTTACAAAACACATCTTCCCCCGGATTGTTGATCACCACCGTTTTGTGCTCTTCCATGGCTTTTTCTAAAGAGGAACCAACCGGTTTGTTAAGGTACTCCTTCTTGGAGGCGCCTGCAACAGCAATAATAGTATCCCGGTCTGCAATACAGGTTATATGCCCCAACGCTTCATACAGAGAATCAGCGTACTCCTTGGCAAATTCCCCCAACTCGCCAATGGGTGAGTATTTTTTTAAGATTACCTCACCTTCCCTATCTACAAAAATCTCCAACGGGTCGCCTTCCCGGATACGTAGGGTTCTGCGAATCTCCTTAGGGATCACCACTCGACCCAGATCATCAATACGGCGGACGATACCAGTTGCTTTCATGGATCACCCTTCCCCTCCTTATTTTTCATTATCTTCGCGATCTGTCTTTCAGTGATAGTATATAACAAGAAAGAAGGAGTTATTCATTATTTACCAGCACCTGATAAATAATTTTCACTCTTCGCCAAAATCTCCTTACTTCGCCCCAGCGCCTTCATTATACAATAGCAAAATCCGAGCTTCAACAGCAAATTAGATCTCATAAGAAAGGTTGCCAGTCTTCACCAACCATGTTATAGTAGTCTTAGTTAGCTAATACTTTCATTCTGCCGGAGGAGGCCATATTTCAGATTCAGTGCGCCCAATTGCCCTGGCAATATACGGCCGTATACGGCGCCCTTGATAAGCGTACTTACCGGCAATGGCCATGCTTACTGCTTCGCCGCTCACACCTGCTTGCCGGGCAATGTCCTTGATCTTGATTCCCCTGAGCACTAACTCGGCTTTAATTTCATTGTGGGTCATGCCTTTAGCCATGTAAACCACGGTCTCCTTTCTAAAACATCTAAGACAGAAAAGGATCGGTTTTTGTATCTTAGATTTATAATAATTAATCTTGGCTTAATTGTCAACATATTACTATTCTGAGGTGAAATATTTTGTCTGAGCTTGGCGAACGCTTAAAATTAATACGTCAGGAACATAGCCTGACACAAACCCAGGTGGCAAACCTGGTGGGTATCCGTCCCCAACACATCAATGGAATTGAGCGCGGCTCAAAGACCCCCTCCGACCTGTTAATCAAAAGCATCTGCCGCGAACTGGGAATCCAGGAGGAATGGCTGTGTCACGGCCAGGAACCCATCTATACTCCGATTGAAAAAGAAATGATAAAAATTATGGCTCGCTACGGCAGGCGAGCCTTCCTTGAACAATGTATAAAGCTGACCCAAAAAGAGGGAGACGTGTTGCTTCACAACCAGTTGAAAGAATCACTGGACAGCTTAAACCTTTCCTTGCTTTACCGCATGGTGCAGTTCCTGATCGAAACCTACACCAATTCCGGCCAGAAAAACCAACACTGGATGGAAGTACAGTTTGAAAGGGCCTTTCCTGAATTCAAGGAGACCATCTCGCGGGTGGAATACAAACCTGGCTCCTGAATACAACTCAACATGAAATAGTACCCAAATTAGCGGACGAACCCCCCTACCCCCCCTTATCAGGGGGGTTCAGGTTTTATATGGTTAACCAAACACGCATACTGTTTTAACTCCCTGCCCCCTTTATCAGGGGGGGCAGGGGGGTTCGGTTGCAATGCGTTTTTTCTCACTTCGGTGCTTCGCGCGAACGAACCCCCCCCCTGATAAGGGGGGCAGGGGGGTTCGGTTGCAGGATGTTTAATTATGTGGAGCTGTACTAAACACGCAGGCGGCGCAAGAATTCTTTCAGATTGGCCAGATAATTCACAGGCTCAGCAGGAGAAATCCTGGTTTTCAGGCGGATCTCAAATCCGCCCGCGTTGCTGAATTTAACCCGGTTCTGGTACTCCCGGCCTATTGCTACCAGGGTCTCCGGGCACAGGGAATGTTCCGCATGAAACTGCAGTTTGTAGCCGCCGGCATGGCCGGTAATATTTTTAACTCCTACCTGACTGGCCAGTACTTTTGATCTGGCCACCATCAACAAATTCCGCACAAATTCGGAGAGATCACCAAAACGATCGATCAATTCTTCTTCCAATTCCAGAATTTCTTCCTCCCCGCGCATGGCCGCCAGACGGCGGTAAATATCTACTTTTTGATCGGGATCCCCGATATAGCTATCCGGAATAAAAGCTTCCACCGGCAGTTCTACGGAAGTTTCCACCACCCGGCAGGCAGGCTCACCTTTAGCCTCTCTTACTGCTTCCTCCAACAAATGACAGTAAAGGTCAAATCCAATAGCGGCTATATGACCATGCTGCTCTGCCCCCAGCAAATTTCCGGCGCCGCGGATTTCTAAATCCCGCATCGCAATCTTGTACCCGGAACCAAATTCCGTAAATTCACGAACAGCCGCCAGCCTTCTTTCCGCCAGTTCAGAAAGCACTTGGTTCTTGGGAAAAATAAAGTAAGCATAGGCCAGGCGGTTGGATCTGCCCACCCGCCCCCGCAACTGGTACAGTTGGGCCAGGCCCAGGTTCTGCGCATCTTTCACCACCAGCGTATTGACATTGGGAATGTCCATTCCATTTTCAATGATCGTTGTACATACCAGCACATCATACAAGCCATTTACAAAATCCAGCATCACCTGTTCTAAATCATCTTCGCGCATCTGACCATGAGCTACCGCAATCCTCGCCTCGTGTACCAGCCCCTGCAGCCAGGCCGCAACACTATCCAGATCCATCACCCTGTTGTATACAAAATATACCTGGCCCCCCCGGCCAAGTTCACGCCGGATAGCTTCTCTGATCAGCACAGGGTCTTCTTCCAGCACATAGGTCTGTACGGGGAAGCGGTTCTCCGGCGGTGTCTGAATCAGGCTGGTATCCCTGACTCCTACCAGCGACATGTGCAGTGTACGGGGAATGGGTGTAGCTGTCAGTGTAAGAACATCCACATCCTCACGCAACTGCTTGAGCTTTTCTTTGTGAGCCACTCCGAAACGCTGCTCTTCGTCAACCACAACCAGGCCCAGGTCCTTAAAAATCATATCTTCCTGAACCAGGCGGTGGGTACCGATAACAATATCTACCTTGCCTTTACCCAGGGCAGAAATGATCTGCTTCTGTTCCCGCGGGGAACGGAACCTGCTGAGCACCTCAATTGTCACCGGAAAGCCGTTTAAACGATCTTTAAAGGTATTGAAATGCTGCTGGGCAAGGATAGTGGTGGGAACCAGCACAGCCACCTGTTTGCCTTCGGCTACTGCTTTAAATGTTGCTCTTAAGGCTACCTCGGTTTTACCGTAACCAACATCTCCACATAATAACCGGTCCATCGGGCGCTTCCGCTCCATATCGGCCTTTACTTCCTCAACCGTCCGCAGCTGGTCGGGAGTTTCTTCGTAGGCAAAAGAGGCCTCAAATTCCCGCTGCCAAACAGTATCCAGGGCAAAAGCATGCCCCGGCAGGCTTTGCCGGGCTGCATACAATGCCAGCAGTTCACCGGCCATTTCCCGGACAGCTTCTTTTACCCGTACCTTGACACGCGACCACTCGCTGCCTCCTAAGCGGGACAACCTGGGAACTTCTGCTTCCGCACCCAGGTACTTCTGAATCAAGCCTACCTGATCCGTAGGCACATATAGTTTATCTTCCCCGGCATATTGAACAAGCAGATAATCCTTCTGGATCCCGTCAATCTTGAGCGAAACCATTCCCTGATAACGACCGATGCCATGGTTTAAGTGAACTACATAATCTCCTGCTTTTAAGTCAGCAAAAGGTTCGGTATGCTTAGATGGCCGGCGGCGGTCACGTGGGAGCTTTGTGTGTTTTTTCCCCCGGCCGTAAATCTCGTTTTCAGTAATTACCGCCAGGCGACCGGAAACCAACTCGAATCCCTCTGCCAACTGACCCGAAGTGATCGTCACATTGCCAGGAAGCACGTTTTGGGAAAGGTGATTTGCTACAAACGCATCAATCTGAGCGTCACGCAAGGATTCCTGCAGATGACGGGCACGCTCTTCGCTGCCCACAATTAAAACCACAGCATAACCGGTTTTCCGCAAACGGCGAATTTCGTCACAGAGCATCTCCAAACGTCCCAGAAACGTTTGCATACCTTTAGTAGCAAAGGCAACCAGGTTTTGAAAATTCATATTTTCGGATTGCCTGGATAAAAAGGACAGGTAAATAATCTTAAATTTTTCCAGGCCGTCGCTAATATTCCGCCAGTCCACGTAACCATTAAGCTCAAGGGGCAGGATTCTACCGCCGGCCAAAAGGTCGGTGTACATTTGCTCCCGCTCCCTGTGAATGTTTTCTGTAATTTCCTTTACCCGTAAAGGATCATCTACCACTACCAGGCTGTGCGGGGGCAGATAATCAAGCAGGGCAAAAGAACGGGAATAAAAATAGGGCAAAAACTGCTCCCACCCTATCGAATAAATCCCTTCTGCAAGTTGCCGGATAATTGTTTCAGCCAGCTCGACCAACTGCTGACGAACCTCTAAAGAGCCTGTTTTCCCGATTCTTTCTAACTGGCTATGATATTCCGCCTCTATCCTTTCTCGCGCCCCGGCCCTGACTTCTTCATCCGATACCAGTTCCGTGGCCGCATAAAATGAAATCTCCTGCATGTTATCTTCTGAACGCTGAGACTCCACATTAAAAAACCGGATGGAGTCTATTTGATCATCAAAGAATTCCACACGCAACGGACGCTCAAAGGTTACAGGGAAAATGTCAATTATGCCTCCCCGGCTGCTGAACTGACCTCTTCCTTCCACCAACTCCACGCGCTCGTAGCCATAGTCAAAAAGGCACAGCTTGAATCTCTCAAAATTTATCCTTTCTCCAACCTTAAGATTAATTTGCGTATCACGAAACATCTCTGGTGGAGAAAGCCGCCTCAACAGGGCTTCCACAGGAGCAACCACCACCACGTCTTCACCCCTGCTCAAAGCCTCCAGCACCTTCAACCGTTGAGCAGGCACTTCTTGATCACGCACCAGCACCTGAAAAGGCAGGAGTTGCCACGTTGGAAACCGATAAACCTTTGTCCCGGGTAAAAGAACGTTCAAGTCGTCTACCAGCGCTGCAGCCTCCGCGTCTCCCGGAGTAATCACAAGCACTGGAGCGCCACAGGCGCCAGCCAGACCACTGATCACATAGCTGCGTTGGGAACCCGACAGACCAGCCACCATCTGCTTCTTCAGTTGCCTGTCCAGCCCCTGACTCAAGCTCTTAAATTCCGGAGTTTGCAACAATGGATATAACAAGCCACGCATTGTCTGTCTACCAGCCCCCTTTTTAAAGGCACCACAAAAAGAGCTTTAGCGGCTGCATGCTAAAGCTCTCGCTTTTTAACTCAAAAAGACAAAACAAAATTTAAACCTAATGCAGTCTCTGTTCTCTGAAGCGGAATGTTTCCTGCGACCCGTAAAGCGTCTCATGGCAGTCCTCACACAGAGAAGGTAAAATATACTTATCCTCCATATATAAATTATTATGCGCCTGCTGCGGCAGGTAATCACTTAAATCTGTATTTATTATATTCTGCAATCCCGGTAGCGTCAAGACACTGTCTTTCCTTTTCTCCCGGACGTCCGGATCAATTTCGGCCACCAGGCAATCGCAACATTCACAAATATAAACGATTTTCACCTTTCATCCCTTCCTTAAAAACAAGCCATTACTTAAAGTATTATGGGTAAAAAATGCCTGCCGTATACTTAAAGCTGTTAACTTATGTTTTTGTCTTGCCTTATAGACAAAATGGCTATAAAATTAAGTTACGAGAATGGTGGAATAGAAGAGGCTTCCAGCCTCTTGACGTTCCCTTTTACTATAAAATTTAGCTGTGAGAATAGTGGAGAGGAGTCAAGTCATGATCATCGACATGCACGTGCATACCAGGCCGCTTTCCCCTTGCAGCAGTATTGATCCCGAAGATGCAATCAAAGCTGCTAAAGAAATTGGCTTAGACGGCCTGTGCTTCACAGAACACGAGATAACCTGGAAAAGCGAAGACATCCGGCAACTAAGAGAAAAATGGGATTTTGCTGTCTTCTGCGGTATAGAAGTAGACACTTCCGAAGGGCATATCCTGGTCTTCGGGTTAAAGGAAAACCAGAAAAATTTGTTGCACATCAAACAGTTTCGCAAACTGCAGGATATTATTCACGCCACAAACGGGGTAATGATTGTCGCTCACCCATTCAGGAGTTTTATTTTACAGGAACTTCTTGACCCGCAGCCCATACTCGATGATGTCTGCGCGAAACAAGTTTTTCACATTGTAGAAGCTATCGAAATATGCAACGGCAAATCAACAGAAAAGGAAAACGATCTGGCTCACGAGGTAAGCGCCAGGCTGCAAGTCAAAGGAGTAGGAGGCAGCGATGCCCACTACATTCAGGAAATAGGTCGCTGCGTGACTTTCTTCGAAAACAACATCACCAATGAAGAGCAACTGGCTGCAGAGTTAAAAGACGGCAGGTTTAAAGCCGGCTATTTTAGAAAATAAGTTTAGAAAAAAAGGGGTGGAAGTTTGGGCAGCGTGAAAGATCTGGAGATTTGCAGACCTCCCGCGGTAGAGATAAGCGGTGTCGGCCGGTTTTATTTTTCGAACCGGTACTCCGTTTTTGACTGGGGAGAAATGCCGGATCATATTCAAAACAAGGGGGCTTCCCTGTGTCTGGTGAGCGCCTATTTTTTTGAGCGGCTTGAAGAAAAGGGAATAAAGACCCACTACCGGGGGGTGGTAGAGCATGGAGAAGTAAAAAGACTGGCTGAATTAACAGAACCTGCCACCTCCATGGAGGTCAGTCTGCTCAGAGTAATAAAACTGCCGGTTAAGGGAAATGATTATGATTATTCCGCCTATCAGAAAGAAAAGGCAAACCTTCTCATTCCCCTGGAAATAATCTACCGGCGCTCTTTACCGGCCGGTTCCAGCGTTTTTAAAAGGTTAAGGGAAGGTAGTTTAAAGTTAGAAGACCTGGGGTTAAAAGAATTGCCTTCTCCGGGACAGATTCTGGAAAAACCTTTGCTTGACGTTTCCACCAAGCTGGAAGCAAGCGACAGGTATATAAGCTGGGATGAAGCAAAAGAAATCGCAGGGTTAAACGAGGATGAGCTTGAAAATATCAAAAAAGTAGCGCTGCTGATTAGCGAACTTATAACCCAAGAAGCCGGCAAGGCGGGGTTGATTAACGAAGACGGAAAAGTGGAACTAGGATTTGACGAAAATCGACAATTGATGGTAGTTGACGTCCTGGGCACCCTGGACGAATGCCGCTTTACCTTTGGCGGGATACCTGTAAGCAAGGAAGTCGCCAGGATTTTCTATCAAGGTACAGACTGGTATGGTGAGGTTGAAAAAGCTAAAAAGAAGAGTAAAGTTAATTGGAGAGAAATGGTGAAAAACCTTCCGCCGCGGCTGCCTCAGCGTTTGAGGGATCTGATTGCAATGCTTTATTGTACCGGCGCCAATGAAGTAACAGGCAGAGTGTGGTTTAAAAACTTGCCCCCCCTGCCGGAGATAGTGCAGGAAATCCGGCAGGTGTTGGGATAAAGACAAACTATAAGATTTAACCACGAAGTGATATTTTGGAGGAATTTCAGTGAGCAAAAGCGAAATAAGAAAAGAAGCGCTTAAGGCACGCCTGGCCCTTAGCCCGGCGGAAGTAAGGCAAAAAAGTGCCCTCATCCTGAAACAGTTGATGACCCTGGAAGAATACCGCCGGGCAGCCATTTTAATGGCCTACCTGGACTGTCGCAATGAAGTCCGGACCGGGGAATTCATTCGGCAATCTATGGAACAGGGCAAAAAAGTGGCTGTTCCGGTTACTGATTTAAACAGTAACCGGCTGGCGCCATCGCTTTTAATCAATTACCCAAAGGATCTGGCACCCGGCGCGTGGGGGATTTTAGAACCGGCCCCAGGCTGCCTGCGCCCGCTGGAGCCAGAGGAAATAGAGCTGGTCCTGGTACCGGGGGTTGCTTTCGACGAAAGAGGCAACCGCCTGGGTTACGGAGGTGGATTTTATGACCGTTTCCTGCTCCAAACCAAGGTGGGTACTTTTCACGTGGCCCCTGCCTTTGAATTGCAAATCCGGCCGCAGGTGCACCCCGGTCCCCATGATTGCCCGGTGCACTGCCTGATTACGGAAAAGCGGGTAATTAGAACTGGAAGCATTAACACTTTTGAACTGCGACAGGAAGGCGCAGGGGAAAGTAGTATGGCTTAATTTTAGACTACGCCGCCAGGGTGTTAATATACCCGTAATAGATGTATTGATAGCCAGTTGGTCACTTTTATACAATTGCATACTCGTACACTATAACCGCCATTGTCTGAATAAACATAATTTAAAAGCCGGAGTGATCGTAGACCATGGAAATTTTCGGGCAGGGCCTTGTTGAAGCCTTCCGTTTACTGACCGCCGGAGATCCGCAGGTACTGGATATTACAGCACGCACGTTGAAAATATCAGGTCTGGCCACACTGATCAGCGTTCTCATCGGTGTTCCTTCCGGCACTTTCCTGGCGCTGAAAAATTTCCCCGGCCGGCAACTGCTCGTAAGCCTGGTCAACTTCGGTATGGGCCTGCCGCCGGTGGTAGTCGGACTGGCGGTCTGGCTTACTTTTACCAGGTACGGCCCCCTGGGGTTTTTAGATCTTTTATACACCCCGTCGGCCATGATCATCGCCCAGGCCATTATTGCTTCACCAATTGTAATGGGGTTCACGGTAGCAGCCATCCAGTCACTTAACCCGAAGCTCCATTTGCAGATCCTGTCTCTGGGCGCCTCCAACAGGCAACTGCTTCTCCTTTTGCTGCGTGAGGCCCGGCTGGGTCTGCTGGCAGCAGTGATGGCCGGTTTCGGAGGAGTAATCTCGGAAGTAGGCGCCTCCATAATGGTAGGCGGCAACATCCTGGGTGAAACCAGGGTCCTCACCACCGCCACCGTGCTGGCCGTAGGCCAGGGAAAGTATGAACTGGCCACCGCGTTGAGCATCATTTTGCTGATGCTGGCTTATGGCATCACAGCGCTTTTAACTATGGCCCAGCAGCGCAACAGCCACGCTTAAAACAGTAAAATACGTTGACCTTGAACTGAAGAAGAAGACGGCGGCGGCCAGATTAAATGAACTCTTAAATGTGACCACCAAACCCACAAACCCTTGCTATTCCTGGTGGAGACAGGGGGACTCGAACCCCCGGCCTCTAGAGTGCGATTCTAGC
>DMIY01000141.1 GCA_003457075.1 Desulfotomaculum sp.
GAGCATTTTTTTGACGGATATAAGGAAAATCCTGCTTATGCTCTGGCTACTTTAGAAGCTGCTGCTCAAGGGGGCGCATCTGTACTGGCGCTTTGTGACACCAACGGCGGCAGCCTGCCCTGGGAAATCACGGAGATCATCGGCCAGTTGCGCCAAAAAATAAGCAGCCCGCTTGGCATCCATTGCCATAATGATGGCGAACTGGCCGTGGCCAACACTTTGGCTGCCGTTCAGGCCGGAGTTATACAGGTGCAGGGTACTGTTAACGGTTATGGGGAACGTTGCGGGAATGCTAATTTATGTTCGATTATACCAAACCTGGCCATCAAATGCGGGGTTCAAACAATTCCTGACGCCAGTCTGGCAAAGCTTACCGGACTGTCCCGCTATGTCAGCGAAATAGCTAACATGCATCCGGTATCGCAGCAGCCTTTTGTGGGTTCGAGTGCTTTTGCTCACAAGGGAGGTATTCATGTTAGCGCCATTTTAAAAAACTTCCGTACCTACGAGCATATAGATCCGGAACTGGTGGGCAACCACCGCCGGGTACTGGTTTCAGAGTTAAGCGGCCTTTCCAATCTCCTTTATAAGTATCAAGAACTAAACCTTGATGTGAATGCCGGGAAGGAAGACCAGGGCGTCCTGGATAAAAGTATCCTGGAAAAGATTAAGGAAATGGAACATAAGGGTTATCAGTTTGAGGGAGCGGAAGGTTCTCTTGAGTTGCTCTTCCGCAAACTATATCAAGGTTATCAGGAGCCTTTTAAACTGGAGAATCTGCGTATACTCATCGAATTAAAAGAAAACAGCCCTGTTTATTCCGAAGCGGTGATCAAACTTACCGTGGGTGACCGGGTAGTACATACTGCAGCAGAAGGAAACGGCCCTGTTAATGCCCTGGACAATGCCCTGCGCAAGGCGTTGGAGGAGTTTTTCCCGGGTCTTTGCAAAATTCAGCTTAATGATTACAAGGTGCGGGTTTTAGACGAAAAAGAGGGGACCGGCGCAATGGTACGGGTTCTTATTGAATCGGGAGACGGCCAGCATTCATGGAGTACAGTGGGAGTATCATCCAATATTATTGAGGCCAGTTGGCAGGCTTTAGTGGACAGCATTGCCTATGGCCTGTTGAAAACAAAGGAGATCTCTTAAGGTTGCTGGAACAGTTAAAAAACCTGAAGACGGATTTCTTTAACATTACTACTTTAATTGATGTTTTGATCGTAATTTTGTTTCTTTACTGGCTTGTTTTGTTAATCAGGGGCACGCGTGCCGTACAGTTAATCAAGGGGTTAGTGGTTTTGCTGGTAGCCACTGCGGTTAGCAACTGGTTAAAGTTGCACACTGTACATTGGCTGCTCAGCCAGGTTATTACTGCTTTGCTTGTAGCCTTGCCGGTAGTGTTTCAGCCGGAACTGCGAAGGGCCTTAGAAAAGCTGGGGGGTGGTGAAATTTTTACCACCCCTTTGCCCCATTTAGGTGAAGATGACCACACTCAGGCCATTTCAGAGCTTGTACGGGCGGTGGGGGTCCTATCCAAAGAAAAAACAGGCGCCATTTTAGTTTTGGAAAGAAATACAGGGTTGGAGGAATATATTGATAAAGGAATAAAAATTGGAGGGATTATTTCTGCGGAACTATTGCTTAACATTTTTGTTCCAAGGACTCCGTTGCATGATGGGGCAGTAATTATCAGGGGCAACCGGATTGCTGCCGCAGCCTGTGTTTTGCCTTTGGCGGAAGGTATGGGGGTTAGCAGGGAACTGGGTACCCGGCACCGGGCGGCTATTGGTATTACCGAGGTATCCGATGCCTTGGCGGTGATTGTTTCGGAAGAAACGGGGAGTATTTCCCTGGCTGTAGAAGGCTTTTTGGCCAGGGAACTGGATGAGGATACACTGATCAGCCGTCTGATGAATGCCTTACAACCCAAGCCGACACGTTCTCTGACCTTTTTGTGGCGGCGAAAGTAGGAATGTTTTAAACCGCTTTTTGGAGAAAATGTTTCCGCAAATTGACACCATGACAGGTAACAAGATATAATAAATGTTGTTTGCTTGAAAGAGAGGACTACCGATGGGGGTAATGTTTGGTACTGACGGGGTGCGGGGTGTAGCTAACCGGGATCTGACGCCGGAGCTTGCTTTAAAATTGGGCCGGGCGGGAGTATATGTTCTTTCCCGGAGAACTCCCGGCGCTCCTTTGGTTGTCGGCCGTGATACGCGTGTCTCGGGGGACATGTTGGAATCTGCTTTAATCGCTGGAATTTGCTCAGCAGGTATAAACGTATTAAAAGCGGGAGTAATACCTACGCCGGCTGTTGCCTGCCTTACACGTGTTTTAGGGGCCGGCGGCGGGGTGGTTATTTCGGCGTCGCATAACCCGGTGGCCGACAACGGCATAAAATTCTTTGGCCCTGACGGATTTAAACTTTCGGACGAGACAGAGGCAGAAATCGAGCGTCTGGTGTTCTCCCCGGGAATAATTCCTTCTCCGGTTGGTGATGGTGTGGGTTGCTGCATGACAGTGTCAGATGCCTGTGACCGCTATATAGAGTTTCTCAAAGAAGTAGCGCCGGTCGATCTTTCGGGCTTGCGGATTGCTGTGGATTGTGCCAACGGAGCAGCCAGTCCGGTGGTTCCTCGCCTGTTATCGGAACTGGGAGCGGAAGTGGCGCCGGTTTTTCATACTCCCAATGGAGTAAATATCAATAATGCCTGCGGTTCCACGTATCCATCGGCCCTGCAGGAAGTAGTGCTTTCCTGTAAGGCGGATGTAGGGTTGGCCTTTGATGGAGACGCCGACCGCTTGATTGCCGTTGATGAAAAAGGGAGCCTGGTGGACGGGGATCAGATCATGATGATCTGCGCCCGTGATTTAAAGGCCAGGGGTAAGTTGGTCAAAAATACAGTAGTGGTTACTGTCATGAGCAATCTGGGATTGCACCTGGCTCTAAGGGAAGACGGCATCAACATAATACAAACGCAGGTAGGGGACCGCTGCGTGTTGGAGGAATTGCTGCGCATAGGGGCCACTTTTGGTGGAGAACAAAGCGGCCACATAATTTTTTTAGATAACCAGACAACTGGCGACGGGGCATTGACCGCTTTAAAATTGCTTTCGGTGCTAAAGAAGAGTGGTGTGGCGTTGAGTAAACTTGCCTCCAGGATGGAACGTCTGCCCCAGTTGCTGAAAAATGTTCCGGTAGTTGATAAACAGAAGGTCATGGCCAGCCCGCTTCTAATGGAAGCTATTCGCCAGCGGGAGCAAAAAATGAACGGACAGGTACGGATACTTGTCCGGCCGTCAGGCACCGAGCCGCTGGTGCGGGTAATGGCGGAAGGTAAAGACCTCGAGGAACTGCACATCATCGTGGAAGAGTTGATGCAGGTAGTAAGCAAACTGGCTTAAAGTCTACACAGATGGGAGAGGTGATGATTTTTTTAGGCATGACAACTGAATAAAAAAGCGCCAGAACCATTTGGGAGGTGAGAAGTGTATCTCTAGCTTCTCAATTTGGTTGACGAGGGGGGAGTTAATCGAAGCTTTCGGCGGATGCTCCCCGGTTGGTCACGATCGTGAACGGCATCACAAAACCGGCAGGCGACTGCCGGGACAAAGGTGTCAGGTGACAGATAATGGCAAAAGCCTTTTATAAAAGCCGTGGCTTTGTATCGCCGTGGCTTTTGTTTTTTCGTGAACTAAATACAAAGAGTGATTTTAAGGATAGAAAAGGGCGTTATTTATAAAAAATCTTTTACAGGAGGTTAACCACATGTGTGGGATTATTGGCTATACAGGCAATCAACAGGCCATGCCGGTTTTAATGAGCGGGTTGGCCAGGTTGGAATACAGGGGTTATGATTCTGCGGGTGTTGCTTTGCTGGAAGACGGGAAGATACAGGTTTACAAGCAGGCAGGGAAACTCGCCATCTTGCAGGAATATTTAAACGGACGGAGCTTTTCAAGCGTCGTGGGCATCGGCCATACGCGCTGGGCCACCCACGGCCGGCCTACCAGTTTAAACGCCCACCCGCACAGCGACTGCGGCGGCCGCTTTGTGGTGGTCCACAATGGCATTATTGAAAATTATCTTGCTTTAAAAGAATGGCTGGTTAGTGAAGGACACGTCTTCAGCTCCGAAACGGATACAGAAATTTTGCCCCATATGATCGAGCATTTCTACGATGGTGATCTCACCCTTGCAATCAGCAGGGTGATGAAGAAGATCAGGGGTTCTTACGCGATGGTGGTCCTGTCGACCCATGAACCGGAGAACCTGGCCGCTGCCCGCAAGGACAGTCCTTTGGTAATCGGCCTTGGCGAAGAGGAAAACTTTTATGCGTCCGACATCCCGGCCTTCCTGCCATATACACGCAATGCTCATTATCTGGATGACGGAGAGATCTCCTCGATCACGCCCAATAAAGTGACTGTTTTTAATCAGGCGGGGCAGAACATTTCCAAGCCTGTTCACGCCATCAACTGGGAGGCGGCGCAGGCCGAAAAAAGCGGCTATGATCACTTCATGCTCAAGGAAATCCATGAGCAGCCG
>DMIY01000181.1 GCA_003457075.1 Desulfotomaculum sp.
GCCGGCATTTTGCTGGTCGCGGCACATTTATCATCCTTCGTTAAGTTTTTTAAACAACTCTTGAAAAACCTCTGTCTGATATGCCTCAATCCGGCCTCGATCGCACAACTCCGCCAGCCTGGGGTCAACAGGCAAAGAATCAATCAGCTCTATACCCTCAGACCAGGTTATCTCCCGCACGTGGCTGCTGCCAAAAAGATATATCTTTTCTGCGCAGTGCGGGCACACCAGGTAGCTCATGTTTTCCACCAGACCAAGAACAGGAACATTCATTTGCCCGGCCATCCTGACGGCCTTTCGGACTACCATCGAGGCCAGGTCCTGCGGCGAAGTTACCACCACCAAACCATTTAGAGGCAAAGACTGCATTACAGTAAGAGGAACATCTCCGGTTCCAGGCGGCAGGTCAATAATCAGGTAATCTATTTCTCCCCAGATCACATCTGTCCAGAACTGCTTTACGGCGCCGGAGATCAGCGGACCGCGCCAGATCACCGGGTCGTCTTCCCGGGACAAAAGCAGGTTCAAAGACATAACTTTAATACCCAAAGAGGTTTCCACGGGCATGATGAAGTTGTCAACTCCCGCCGGACTGGTATGCAAACCAAACATCTTGGGAATGCTGGGACCGGTAATATCCGCATCAAGAATACCTACCCGGTATCCCTGCCGGGTCAAGCCAATGGCTATTAAAGCACTCACCACGGACTTGCCCACGCCCCCTTTGCCGCTGATCACGGCCAGCACATGCTTGATCTGGCTTGCCTCGTTTGGCGCCAGTAGGGAAAGGGGGTTCACACGAGATTCACATTGTTCAGTAGACACCTTTTCTCCTCCCTTTACAAAGACAATAGTTTCACCAATCTGTCCCACATATTTACTACTTCCTCAGCAACTCTGCCACAATCATATTGGACTACCGGACGTCCCAGGCGGACGGCATCATTGACCGCCGGCTCATATGGTATTTTCCCTACCACAGAAACATCCCCGGCCGCGCAGAAAGACTCAATCTCCCGGCTATTAAGCGGGCTTAAATCCCACTTGTTAATGCATACCGCGGCTTTCCCCTGAAAGTGTTCAACTAAAGCCAGCACCCGCTCCAGATCGTGGATGCCCGATAGGGTAGGTTCAGTTACGATCAGCGCCAGGTCCACACCGGAAAGGCTGGCAATCACCGGGCAGCCGATGCCTGGAGGACCGTCGGTAATAATCAGGTCATGCCCTTCTTTTTCTGCAATCTCCTTTGCCTGCTGGCGAACTGCACTTACCAGTTTGCCGGAATTACCCTCTGCTATTCCTAATTGAGCATGTACCAGCGGGCCATACTTTGTATCGGAAAGGTAAAGATACCCTGCTAAATGGTCAACCATTTTTACGGCATCGACAGGACAGGCATGAAAACATACACCACACCCTTCACAGGCCGAAGGGTTGACCACAAACTCACGAATGGCATCAAAACGACAAAGATTTGTACAAAGCCCGCACTCAAGACAATCTTTCTTCTCAATA
Organism: Desulfotomaculum sp.; assembly: GCA_003457075.1. Taxonomy (GTDB): domain Bacteria; phylum Bacillota; class Desulfotomaculia; order Desulfotomaculales; family Nap2-2B; genus UBA4053. The sequence goes on from DMIY01000181.1 coordinate 1,516, forward strand.
ACTGCCTTAGGCAAACCATAGAAAGGCCTTTTTTCATGCTCTTCGGGTTGCAACAACAAGTGCAGGTTGGCAGCATCCACATCACTATCAACCATGACCTTATTCCGGGCCAGCACCGCCAGCGAACCGGCTACACAGGTTTTACCCGTCCCACCTTTGCCACTTACTATTACCAGTTCCTTCACCTGCGTCTCATCCTTTCACAGGTTTCCCACAGAATTACAAAATCTTTTTTCCATTGGGGTTGTACTGCCAGCAAGGGCAATCCGCCAGCATAACCAACAGCAATTTCACGATCCAGGGGCACTTTCAAAAGCACAGGAAGGTTTGTATTCCGGCAAAATCTTTCCACATCTTCATCCTTTCCGTCCGAACGGTTAACTATTACCCCACCCGGAATATTCAGCTCTCTGATCATTTCCGCGGCCAGTTCCAGATCGTGAAGTCCAAAAGGAGTGGGTTCGGTAACCAAAAGACAAAAATCAGAGCCTTCCACAGCTTTGATCACCGGGCAGGAAGTACCCGGGGGAACATCGGCAATGACTGCTGCCTCAGACAAGCGGCGATCTTTTACACTCTGAATGAGCGGGGGGCTGATGGCCGTACCAACCTTCAGACAACCATGCACAAATTCCACTTCACCTGCCAGCCCTCCCTCTATCCAGCCAATTTCCTGATCCACCGGGACAATAGCTTTTTCCGGACAAAACTGCCAGCAGCCACCGCAACTGTGGCATATCTCAGGAAAAGTTAAGATCTCCTTGGGCAGAACAACCAGGGCATGATACGCACAAACTTCGGCGCAACGACCGCAGAAAGTACATTTAGACTGCTCAACCCTGGGAACCGGCACGGTTACAGACTCCCGGTACATCAGGTGTGGTTTTAAGAAAAGGTGACCGTTGGGTTCTTCTACATCGCAATCCAGAAATTGAACTTTTTGTGTATCCGCTACAGCCAAAGCCAGGCTGACGGCCACCGTAGTTTTGCCCGTACCTCCCTTTCCACTGGCCACAGCAACAAACATTTGCCTTCCCTACTTTCTTTTCATCTTCATTCCTTCATGAGACATAGCATTGGCTGCAGTTGCCGGTGACAACNNCAACTGCCTGTTGAACAGTTCCACTTACCCCCGTGTAAATCTCTATGCCGGCTGCTTGTAACACTGCCACGGCGTTGGGTCCTACCTGCCCGGTAAGCACACTTTCTACTTTCCTGTTTACCAGTTCCTGGGCAGCATGGATCCCAGCACCTCCTGCCGACGACACTCCCGGATTAGATATAAATTCCCACTGTCCCTGTTCCACGTCCACAATAGCAAAACAATTACATCTTCCGAAGCGGGGATCTACCTGTGCCTGGTGCATTTTACCTGCTGCACTGACAGCAACTTTCACTCTCCGCACCCCCTTCAATTTATATTGAACTATTGCCCATAACAATTTTATTCCCTTTATGAGAATATGTCAATAACAAAATGGACTTTTGTTAAATAAAAATTTCGGACATTGGCAAGAAAATACTTGTCCCTACATGATTCCCCTGGAAAATGGCGATTCCCCCCCCCCCCCGGGGGGGACAGGAAAGCGCAGTTATTCCTTGCAGCAGGAGTTGCCGGTAGAACAGGGCGGTGTTTCGCATCTTTCCGGGCGGCCGCAACAGGTTGTGCCCGGCGGGGAAGATCTTCCCTTGGCCACAAAAGGAGCCGGGAAAAGACGTTCAAAGGTTTTTCCATCACAATTGGGGCACTGTTCAGGATCATCTGCTGCGCTGGGCAAACGTACTTCCCAAACGTGACCGCACCCCCGGCATTTATAATCATAAGCAGGCATCTTTGTTCACCTTACCTTTCTGATATGAACATACGTTACTAACTTATAATAGCACAGGAAAGAATGGAAGATCAACACCAAAAAACGATGCCTCCGGCACGATAGCCAAAAGAGTAAGCGTAAACCATGCGCCCGCCAAATTCGAATGCTGTTTTATGTGGAACTGTACTAAAAAGTTAAATCACCTGGGCTCACATAATTCAACAATTGCCAGCGCCAGAACGCCTGTAGAAAAGGCAAGAGCATCCTTTGTATTTCGTCAGGGATGAAATATTGTTTGCTAACTAAAGCCTGCTATTCACAAGAGGAAATTAATGTCAGTCGAAAGCAGCTTACTAACGCCAAAATAATGTGGTATACTAATGAACAGATGTCCATAACTGAACCTGGAAAGGAGAAATTAATGATGTTTTACGTAGACAGTTCAAAATGCAAGGGATGTGGCTTATGTGTGGAAGCATGCCCTCAA
>DMIY01000057.1 GCA_003457075.1 Desulfotomaculum sp.
GAAAACTGGAAAAGGCCTCAGGAAGAGGTAAATACTTTGATGGACTTGTTAATAGAATATCTTCAAAAGGAAATAGATGAACTGTATGCAAATAATGTACGTGTCAAGGCTATTGGACAGATAGAGAAACTGCCGGAAACGGCACGGCGCTGTGTACTCATGGCTTGGGAACGGAGCCGGAACAACCAGGGCTTAACTTTAAACCTGGCGCTTAATTACGGTAGTCGTGCTGAATTAGTGGAAACCATACAGTTGATTGCTGAAAAAGTAGCCCGTAGAGAGCTTGCGCCGCAGGATATTGACGAGGGAGTGATTTCTTCCTGTCTGTATACTGCCGGGCAGTCCGATCCCGATCTGCTGATCAGGCCTTCCGGAGACTGCCGGCTGAGCAATTTTTTGCTCTGGCAACTGGCTTATACAGAGTTCTGGTTAACTCCGGTAATGTGGCCCGACTTTCGCCGAATACATTTATTACAGGCTTTTTTAGACTACCAGCGACGGGAACGGCGTTTCGGCGGGTTATCTCATGAAGGCTGGTGAAAAAGTGCTTCTTCCCCGGATTTTAAGCGCATTGGTGGCTATTCCTTTAGTTGTCCTGGTAGTCTGGCAGGGAGGATTATCCCTGGTAGCCTTATGCGCGCTGGTGATGTTCCTGGCCCTCCTGGAAGCAAAACGCATGTTTGACCGTCTCGGTTTAAATGTACCCTTCGAGTTAATGGTGGCGGGAATTATGCTTTTGCTGGGCAGCGCTTATTTTTATAGAGATGCGGGATTGACCGGGGCAATAGCCGTGATATTTTTTATTTTTTTGATCTGGATCTTGTTTTTCCACCCCAACTGTTCGCTTGTAGAAATGGCTATGGGTTTCTTAGGCACCTCTTACGTGGGTCTTTTTGTTTATGTTTATCTCTTGCGCACCCTACCCGGTGGTTGGATCTGGATTGTTTTTATGTTGACCGGCACCTGGGTTAATGATACGGCTGCTTATTTTGTAGGCAAGTTTTTGGGCCGGCGCCGGCTGGTTCCGTCTTTAAGCCCCGGCAAAACCTTAGAAGGCGCAGTGGGTGGAATTCTGGGGAGCCTTCTGGTAGCTATAGGGTTTATATTTATCTATCCTTCTTTACCCCTTTTGCCTCTACTGGTGTTGGGGTTGTTGGTGGGGGTGGCTGCCCAGGTGGGAGACCTGGTAGAATCGGTATTTAAAAGACAGGTGGGGGTAAAAGACGCAGGAAATCTCATTCCTGGTCACGGGGGTATGTTAGATCGCCTGGATAGCATGTTATTTACGGCTCCCTTAGTATACTATTACGTACAGAAGTTGATTATAAATTAAGAGGTGGAACGGGTGTCCCGGTATGTGCAGGTGGCGGCAGCGGCGGCAGCGCTTTTATTGTTGTACCTGGCCTGGAAATTTGTTGTGCCGGAAGTATTGACTGTTGTTAAATATATACTTGTTTTATTAACACCATTTATTCTGGCAATAATCCTGGCCGTTTTAATTGAGCCTTTAGTTAGATTTTTACACTTGAAGATGAGGCTAATCAGGCCCCTGGCCGTAGCCCTGGCCATGTTGGTGTTAATCGGGGGCTTGGGTTCCCTGCTTGCCTTGCTGGTCTTCCGGTTGGTAGGGGAATTGAGTGAATTGTCGGTATCGCTTCCCCGGTATACAGGCCCCGTTCAGGAGTATGTCAGTCAGTTGGTAGAGCGGGGAAAGATTTTTTATTTTCAGTTGCCTTCCCCGGTTACGGATCGTGTTCAGGAAAAGATGGGGGTTGTTACCCACTGGTTATCTGAGTTGGCTGCCTCTTTGGCTAACTTTCTGCTGCACGTAGTTACTGCTTTGCCCGGGGCAGTAATGATCATTGTTGTGACATTGATTGCTACCTATTTTATCAGTCGTGACCGGAAAGAAATAGTCCAGTTCTGGTTGAAGTATGTGCCTGTCCCCTGGGGGACGCGGGCGGTGGATGTAGGGCAGGAAGTGATGAATGCCTTCCTGGGTTACCTGCGGGCGCAGCTTGTTTTAATTTCGCTGACTACTATCCAGAGTATCGTTGGACTGCATATAATTGGTGCTAATTATGCTTTGACGGTAGGCTTGTTGATTGGTTTTTTCGATTTAATACCGGTGCTGGGGCCGGCAACGATTTATCTTCCCTGGGCCGTATGGGCTTTTATTAGTGGTGACATGGGTTTTGGGATTAAGCTTTTATTATTGTATGCTTTGGTTTGGGTAGTACGGCAGACGCTGGAAGCCAAGGTGGTTGCCGCAAGCCTGGGACTTCACCCCCTGGCTGTGCTGGTGGCCATGTACGCCGGCTTAAAGGTCATGGGAGTGGGAGGATTGATCCTGGGCCCGATTTTATTGATTACTGTGCAGGCTGCTGTTAAAGCCGGGTTCAGCGCCCGTGTTAAGTGAAAATTAGTATATGGAGTGGATTAGAATGTCCAGGAATTTTACTTTGGAATACTGGATTGACGAAGGCTGGTACGTTGGCAGGTTGGAAGAAGTGCCAGGTGTTTTCAGCCAGGGAAAGTTTCTTCAAGAACTGGAAGAGAACATTAGGGATGCGTATTACTTGATGCTTGAAGATGAAAGCTTGTCGTTTCCATATGAGGTACAGGTGAAGGAAATCTGTGTTTAAGATTTTATCTGGAAAGGGACAGTAACATGATAAGAATTAAAGTTACGGGGTTTTAAGGCGATGAAGAAAATTGTTATTTTAGGAAGCACGGGTTCTATTGGCCGGCAGGCGCTGTCGGTAATCCGCCAGTTTCCTAGGGAATTTGAGGTAGTGGGACTGGCTGCAGGGAAGAACTGGAATCTTTTGGCAGAGCCGATTCTGGAGT
>DMIY01000018.1 GCA_003457075.1 Desulfotomaculum sp.
CATGTTTTTAACATAGTCGGCGTGACCAGGGCAGTCCACGTGCGCATAATGACGTTTATCGGTTTCGTATTCCACATGAGCAGTATTTATTGTTAATCCCCGTTCCCGCTCTTCCGGCGCATTATCAATTTCTTCGTACTTTTTAATCTGCGCCTTGCCTACAGTCGATAATACTCTGGTAATAGCCGAGGTTAATGTTGTTTTCCCGTGATCCACGTGACCGATGGTACCAATGTTAACATGAGGTTTGGTGCGCTCAAATTTAGCTTTTGCCATGTCTAATTTCCTCCTTGCTTAAAAGTTTACTCGCAACTACTTAGCTGCCGGCAGTCTTAAATTTAAGACTGCCCGGGTCATTATATGCTTACACTACCCCCGCGACGAGCGATAATCTCCCTGGCATTTTGCAGAGGCACTTCACTATAATGACTGAATTGCATAGTATAAGTACCTCGTCCCTGTGTCCGGGAGCGAAGATCGGTTGCATAACCAAACATATCAACTAAAGGTACAAATCCGTGAATCACCCGGCTTTTACCCCGCGCTTCCATATCTTCAATATGACCGCGGCGGGCATTAAGATCACCCATTACATCTCCCATATATTCCTCCAAAACCACCACCTCTACTTTTATAACAGGTTCTAAAAGTATCGGTTTGGCCTTCCGAACAGCACTTTTAAATCCGATGGAGCCTGCAATTTTAAATGCCACATCCGAAGAATCTACTTCATGATAAGTTCCATCTATCAAGCTTACCTTAAGATCGGTCATTGGGAAATTGGCAAGCACTCCATTTTCCAAGGCTTCTTTTATCCCGGCCTGCACAGCAGGAATATACTCCTTGGGCACCACACCCCCCACAATTTTATTCACAAACTCGAAACCTGCTCCAGGTTCAAGCGGCTCCACTTCTAAAACAACATGACCGTATTGACCGCGCCCTCCCGTCTGGCGGACATACTTACCTTCTGCTTTGCTGGCCGCTGAAATTGTTTCCTTATAAGCCACCTGGGGCCGGCCAACATTTGCTTCTACTTTAAATTCACGCAATAGACGATCGATGATAATTTCCAGGTGTAGTTCTCCCATTCCCGAGATAATGGTTTGGCCTGTCTCAGAATCGGTATGAATCTTAAAGGTGGGATCCTCTTCGGCCAGTTTGATTAAAGCCACACCCATTTTATCCTGGTCGGCAGCGGTTTTAGGCTCAATAGCTACGGAGATTACCGGTTCAGGGAATTCCATCGATTCCAGCAAGATGGGATGTTGCTCATCGCACAACGTATCCCCGGTGGCAGTTTTTCTCAATCCTACCACGGCAACAATATCACCAGCATAAATTTCGCTGACGTCTTCCCGGTGGTTGGCATGCATGCGCAAGATACGCCCCACACGTTCCCGCTGATCCTTTACAGGGTTGTATACATAGGAACCAGCATTCAGTTTGCCCGAATATACCCTAAAAAATGTAAGCCTGCCTACATATGGATCAGTCATAATCTTAAACGCCAGGGCTGAAAAGGACTCCTCATCGCTGGAGCTTCGCCTGTCCTCTTCCCCGGTCAAAGGGACTATTCCTTTGATGGGAGGTAGATCTGTAGGAGCGGGCAGAAAATCTACGATTGCATCCAACAACATCTGCACACCTTTATTCTTAAAAGAGGAACCACAAAGCACGGGAACCATCTTAACAGCCACGGTAGCTTTACGGATTCCATGCTTAATTTCCTCTTCTGTTAATTCCTCCCCTTCCAGATACTTAAGCATTAATTCTTCATCCTGTTCAGCCACAGCCTCCAATAACTTTTCCCGGTATTCGCCCGCTAAATCTGCCATCTCTTTTGGAATATCCATATCAATGCTCTTAGTACCCATTTCATCAACATATATAACCGCCTTGCGGCGAATCAAATCAACTACACCAATAAATTTTTCTTCCGTTCCAATAGGCAGTTGAACAGCCACCGGATTGGCCCCCAACCTGTCTCTGATCATTAAAAGAGAACGAAAATAATCCGCGCCCACGCGATCCATTTTATTGATATAAGCTATCCGTGGAACAGTATATTTATCGGCCTGCCTCCATACTGTTTCCGACTGCGGTTCCACCCCCCCTACCGAACAAAAGATAGCTACTGAACCATCTAATACCCGTAATGAGCGCTCCACCTCAACCGTAAAGTCAACGTGCCCTGGCGTGTCGATAATATTAATACAACACCCTTTCCACTGGCAAGTTGTAGCAGCAGAGGTAATTGTAATACCTCTCTCCTGCTCCTGCACCATCCAGTCCATGGTAGAAGCGCCATCATGCACTTCACCCATCCTGTGTACTCTGCCGGTATAAAATAGTATCCGTTCGGTAGTAGTGGTCTTACCGGCATCTATATGAGCCATAATACCTATATTGCGCATCTTCTCCAGCGAAAATTGCCGTGCCACCAATTACACCTCCTTTTTACCACCGGTAATGAGCAAAGGCTTTGTTTGCTTCGGCCATTCTGTGGGCATCTTCCCTCTTTTTTACGGCAGATCCCGTGTTGTTGGCTGCGTCCATTATTTCCAGCGCCAGTTTTTCCTGCATACTTTTTCCGCCACGCTCCCGGGCATACCTGGCAATCCATCTTATCCCCAACGTCTGTCTTCGCTCGGGCCGTACTTCTATAGGAACCTGGTAGTTGGCGCCACCCACACGGCGGGCTTTGACTTCCACTACCGGCATTGCATTTTTCATCGCGTTTTCAAAAACCACAAGTGGATTTTTACCGGTCTTTTGTTGAATAATATCAAAGGCGCCGTAACAAATTTTCTCAGCCACACTCTTTTTCCCCTTGAGCATTATCTGGTTGATCAACTTGGCCAATGTTTTACTATTATAAATAGGGTCTGTTGGTACTTCTCTCGTCGGTATATTACCCCTTCTAGGCATTTTTACCCTCCCCTACTACAAATTTTTACCACAGAAAAGCGTCTCCTGTTCACTTCCGGAATACCTTAATTACGTTATTTCTTGGGCCTTTTGGCCCCATATTTGGAACGTCCGCGGTGGCGGTTTTGTACTCCTGCCAAATCCAAGGTGCCGCGTACAACATGGTATCTTACGCCGGGCAAATCCTTTACACGCCCTCCCCGCACCAGTACCACCGAGTGCTCCTGCAAGTTATGACCAATGCCCGGAATATACGAAGTAACCTCAATTCCGTTGGTCAACCGTACACGCGCCACTTTACGCAACGCAGAGTTTGGTTTCTTCGGAGTTGTAGTATACACCCTGGTACACACACCTCTTTTTTGAGGACATTCCTTTAAAGCAGGAGCCGAAGATTTCTCGATTACTTTTTCCCTTCCCTTGCGCACCAGTTGGCTGATAGTCGGCACTACCCATACACCTCCTTTTTAAAGTAGTCAGAACTCAGAATGTAAAAAACCTGATCACATTCTGAATCCTGTATTCTGAATTCAAGACCGACTGACTATGTCCTGTCATACAAATTACCTTTTTATTCCGTATCTGGAAGGCAGAAAAAGAGGGTTCCTAAGGAATCAAGCTTTAAACCTCTATAACAGCAGCAGCCGCACAGGCAACTTCGATACCGCAAATCCTGCCCAAAGTACGCATTGTCTCAACTTCAACCACAGGTATATCTTGACTTGAACAAATCTGAACAATGGCTTCGGTAACCCGTTTCTCGGCGTCCCGGGCTATATAAACAACTTTCGCCTGTCCCCGCTGGACAGCCTTTAAAGTTTGCTTGGAGCCCACTATTTTCTTGCAGGCCTGCTGCAATTGCTGCAACTCTGTCAAGCACATAAAACCCTCCTTGATGCTCGAAGCTTCGCTAGAATAAAAAGACACTTGCTTATGTTATCATCAGTCATGTGTGTTGTCAACAGTTGCGGACTCAAAATCAGGCGTACTCAAGATATTTTTACCAGCAAGTTGCTCTGCGTCTTCGAGCAACTTGCTGCGCCGGTAACGACTCATACCCGTCCCGGCAGGAATTAACTTGCCGATAATAACATTTTCCTTGGGTCCCAGCAAGGGATCCCGTCTTCCTTTTATAGCCGCCTCCGTAAGTACCCTGGTGGTTTCCTGGAAAGATGCTGCCGAAAGAAATGAATCAGTAGCCAAAGAAGCTTTGGTAATACCCAAAAGCAACGGTTTTGATGTAGCCTGCTTACCACTGCGAGCTGCGACCCGTTTATTCTCTTCCTCCAATTCGAAAATATCAATCAAGCCACCCGGCAATAAATCCGTATCGCCAGGATCATCCAGCTTTACCTTACGCAACATCTGGCGAATCATCACCTCAATATGCCTGTCATTAATCTCCACACCCTGCAAACGGTACACCCGCTGCACTTCCTGCAACAAGTACAACTGAACTCCCTGAGCATTTTTCACCCTTAATAAATCATGGGGATTAATAGAACCCTCGGTAAGTTCATCTCCAACTCCCATATAAACACCATTATCAACCTTGATGCGCGCCCCGTAAGGTACCGGATAGTTTCTCCGTTCACCGTCTTCACCGGTTACCACCACTTCTTTCCGGTCCCTGTTCTCCATAATCTCCACGATGCCATCTATTTCGGTGATTATAGCCTGGCCCTTGGGGCGACGGGCTTCGAACAATTCCTCTACCCGCGGCAGTCCCTGGGTGATGTCTTCTCCGGCCACACCGCCAGTATGGAATGTCCGCATAGTAAGCTGAGTCCCTGGTTCACCAATGGATTGAGCAGCGATAATACCCACTGCCTCGCCAATATCCACCAACTGCCCGGTAGCCAGATTGCGGCCATAGCACTTTCTACAAACACCGTAACGCGTCTTACAAGTTAGTACCGAACGAACCCTTAACATCTTGATTCCTGCTTCAATAATACGGGTGGCTTTATCTTCATCGATCTCTTCATTGCTGCGTACCAGCAACTCACCTGTCTGAGGATCTGCTACATCTTCCATCGCCAGCCGTCCAACAATGCGATTTTCCAACTTCTCAATAATTTCCGTACCATCCCTGACATCTTCCATCTCAATACCCTGGTCTGTACCACAGTCTTCTTCTCTTACAATCACATCCTGGGCAACATCTACCAGACGGCGAGTCAAATAGCCGGAATCTGCCGTACGCAATGCCGTATCTGCCAGCCCCTTACGGGCGCCGTGAGTAGAAATAAAATACTCCAGAACAGTCAGGCCTTCCCTGAAGTTGGCCTTGATCGGCATGTCGATAATACGCCCGGAAGGATCCGCCATCAAGCCGCGCATTCCTGCCAGTTGACGTATTTGCTGTATATTACCGCGAGCCCCGGAATTAGCCATCATGTACACGGGATTAAACTTACCCAGACCATCCACCAGCAGTTTTGTTACTTTTTCCGTACTTTCATTCCAAACACTGATTACTTTGCGGTAGCGCTCCTCTTCTGTAATCAAGCCACAACGATACTGCTGTTCGATTACTTCTATTTGTTCATCAGCGCTTTTCAAAACTTCCCCTTTACCCTCGGGAATGATAATATCAGAAATGCTGATCGTCACTCCCGCCCGCGTTGCAAAACGAAAACCTGTTTTCTTAATACCGTCTAAAAGAAGACCGGTAGCAGCAAACCCCAATTTACGATAACAATTATCCACCAGTTCACTTAAGCTTTTTTTATCCATTGCTTGATTTAAATAACCAAGTTGTTCAGGAATAACATCATTGAAAATCAACCGGCCAACAGTCGTCTCCAATAAAACGCCGTCAACATGACGCACTTTGATTCTGGCATGTAAATCTACCGCATCATTGTAATACGCCATTACTGCCTCATTCTTATCTTTGAAAATCTTGCCCTCGCCCGGCGCTCCGGGTTTTTCCTCTGTCAGGTAATAACAGCCCAGCACCATATCCT
>DMIY01000078.1 GCA_003457075.1 Desulfotomaculum sp.
TGGTAAAATGGCAAGAACATTCCTATTTACCAGGAGGTCTTTTTATTGGTCAACCCCTCTCTAAAGCATTACAGGAATGCTCGTATAATCATGCGGTCAAAAGGCGTTCAAAACACTATTGATTTTATCTTCAAACTTCTTTATAATCTTCATTGTAGCCGTTGCCTCGCTTTTAGTATTTTTGAACACTGGACATTATATCTTTAAATATACTGATCCCTGGTGAATTTGTCACCGGTTTTAATTGAGAAACGGCTACTTTACTTTGCTTGCAACTTCGCTGCGCTATGAATTCTGGAGCGATTTTTATTCATGGGTTTTGATAGTAATCATCATGACCGTTAACGAGATGGTTTATATGAAAACGAGAGAGGAGAGAAAATGAAACAGGCAAAGATAGGCGATACTGTTAGTGTTCACTACACGGGCAAGTTTGAGGACGGCACGGTTTTTGATACCTCCATTAACAGCGACCCCATGCAATTTACGATAGGCGAGGGTCAGGTAATCCCTGGTTTTGAACAGGCCGTAACCGGGATGAATCCAGGCGAATCAAAAACTGCAAAAATCCAGGCTGATCAGGCGTATGGCCCGCACTATGAAGAAATGATGATGGTGGTAAACAGGGACCGGTTGCCGGTGGACTTGAAACCGGAAGTCGGTCAGCAGTTACAGGCGTCTCAGTCGGATGGTCAAACAATTATTTTCATGGTAACCAATGCTTCTGAATCAAGCATAACATTAGACGCCAACCACCCTTTGGCGGGAAAAGATCTTAATTTTGATATTCAGCTTATGGAAATCCTTTAAGCGGAGATATTTTCAACCTGCGTTCGGTAGCAAGAAATAGATATAAGAAATAAAGGAGGGTTCTTAATAAATACTACCAGTTTAAGAGAATTAAAAATAGGGGATTTGAAAGCAGTTCTTCCCATAATTCAAGGAGGAATGGGGATTGGGGTTTCTCTTTCCAGACTGGCATCTGCAGTAGCTAACGAAGGCGGTATCGGAGTTATTGCTGCTGCAGGCATCGGAATGTTCGAACCTAATTTTTCCTCGAATTTTTTAGAAGCAAACATTAGGGCATTACAAAAGGAAATCAGGAAAGCCAGAGAATTGACCAAAGGGATTCTGGGCGTTAACATCATGGTGGCGCTGTCAAATTTTGCCGACATGACAAGAACTGCTATTGAAGAAGGGGTAGACATTATTTTTTCCGGGGCGGGAATTCCCCTCAAACTCCCTCAATTATTAAACGGAAACAAAAAAACAAAACTGGTTCCCATTGTGTCTTCCAGAAGAGCGGCCGGTATTATTTCTAGAAGATGGTCAGAAAAATACAACTGCCTTCCCGATGCTATAGTAGTAGAGGGGCCAATGGCAGGGGGGCACCTCGGTTTCAAACCGGAGCAAATCAACGATCCCGAGTATTCGCTAGAAAAACTGGTTCCGGAAGTAATCAAAGAAGTAAAACCATTTGAAGAAAAGTATAATAGACCCGTTCCGGTAATTGCCGCCGGGGGTATATATACAGGAGAAGATATCTGTAAATTTATTCAGTTAGGCGCTTCCGGAGTGCAGATGGCAACACGCTTTGTTACCACTTATGAATGTGATGCAGCTTTAGAATTTAAGCAGGCTTATATTAATTCTAAGAAAGAAGATCTTGCAATCATTAAAAGCCCGGTCGGGATGCCGGGAAGAGTAATTAGAAATGAATTCATTGATGATGTCAACAGGGAAAAAAAGAAGCCATATAGCTGCCCTTATCACTGCATTACAACCTGTGATTATAAAAACAGCCCCTATTGCATCGCTCTTGCCTTGATGAATGCCCGGAAAGGTAATTTAAAACATGGATTTGTGTTTGCCGGAGAGAATGCATATAGGGCAAAAGAAGTAATCTCCGTTAAAGAATTGATAGGTTCTTTATTAGAAGAGTACGAGAGTGCGACTTTTACGGTACACAAAATAGGAGAAATGTGATTAATTGAAAAAAAACATGGTGAGATCAGGTAAAAGCTGGATAGACCTGAGCCAGCCACTGCATAATAATATACCGTTTTCTAAAGCGCTGGGTTCTCCTCAGATTGAGCATCTTTGCTTTGTGTTGGGAAAACCTGGCGAGGAAACAATAGCCAGTGTTACCAGATACTGCCTGACGGTTCATCACGGTACTCATTTGGATGCGCCCCGGCATCTTATTCCGGACGGCAAAACAATTGATGAATACCCGTTTACACGTTTTACAGGAACTGGTGTTATCCTCGACATGAGAAAGAAAGATGCGGTACCGCTTACAATAAATGATTTCGAACGCGCACAGCTGGCAATTCAGGAAGGAGATATTGTCCTTTTATATACCGGTTGGGCAGACAAATACCTGGAGGAATCGTATCACCTGCATCCATACCTCAGTGAAGAAGCAGCCGGGTGGCTGGTAAAAAGAAAGATAAGCATTGTGGGACTGGATGTAACAACTGTTGATTTGCCTGTACCTTTAAGAGGTGAGAGTTTTGATTTCCCGGTGCACAAGATTCTCTTGCAAAATGATGTCTTGATTATCGAACATCTGGGGCCGGGTCTTAAGGATTTACTAAACCGGCGGGTTACTGTTGCCTGCTTCCCCGTAAAAATTTTAGGGGCAGATGGAGCTCCTTCACCTGTATTTGCTTTAATTGAGAAGTAAGTGTGAAGGAGTTCTTAAAATTCTCCCTATTGGACCACTTTAGATAGATGAACCGGGCACTGTATCCGGCGACGCGTACCATCAAATCTTCGTACTTTTCCGATTCCGCCTGGGCGGCACGCATATCCTCAGTGTTTACTACATTGAACTGAATGTGGTCAATATTTAAGATGCCGAAGTATCTATTTTAAGCAAAAGGGGTTGGAGTTATACTAGGTGGCAGGGGGAGCCTTGATCTATGTACGAACTGACGGTGAAAAAGCAGTTTGATGCAGCCCACAGCCTGTGGGGTTATCAGGGCCGCTGTTCCCGTTTGCATGGCCATACCTGGACGGTGGAGGTTTCTGTGGCCGGGGCCGGACTGGATGAAAACGGGATGCTGGTTGATTTTCATGAAATCAAAAGACTGGTGGAAAAAGTGGTGCAAGACTTTGACCATCAATATTTAAACGAGTTGGAGCCTTTTAACCGGCCGGGCAAAGAAACCAATCCCACGGCAGAAAATATTGCGTGTTACATCTACCGGTTGCTGAAAAACGCTTTAGCATCCGGCCTGGAGTTGACCAGGGTACAGGTGTGGGAATCTTCTGATGCCGGGGCCTGTTATCGTGAGGGAAGGTAAATGAGAAGCGTGGTATTGCTCTCCGGGGGTCTGGATTCCGCCGTTTCTTTAGCCCATGCCTTGCGTGAAGGGATGGTTAAGTTATGCCTGACCATGGATTACGGCCAGCGGGCGGCGACAAGGGAAATAAGCGCCGCGGCGGCCCTGGCTGATTATTATGACATTGAGCACCGGGTGGTTGAACTTCCCTTTTTAAGAGAAGTTACCTCTACCGCTTTGGTGAACCGGTCGACGGTGGTGCCCGAGCCGGTTGATGAAATACTGGATGACCCTGTTCATGCAAAAGCATCTGCTGCTGCCGTCTGGGTGCCTAATAGAAATGGTTTGTTTATTAATATTGCAGCTTCTTTCGCTGAAGCCATGAACTGTCAACTGGTTGTAACCGGTTTTAACAAAGAGGAAGCCCTGAGCTTTCCCGACAACAGCGCGGCCTTCGTAAGCAAAGTAAACGATGCGCTTGCTTATTCTACAGCAAATCAGGTCAGAGTGATAAGCTACACCCAGCGATTGAGCAAGATCGAAATTGTACGGTTAGGGCAAAGGTTACAAGTTCCCTGGCGGTTGCTCTGGAGTTGCTATTATGGCGGCCGGACCATGTGCGGCAACTGCGAGAGTTGCCGACGCTTTTTTAGGGCCATGGAGGCGGCAGGTCTGGCCGGGTATTGATCATAAGGTGAATTTATTCGACGGCATTTCTAAACAGGCTGAATAATCTATATTCAGCAGATGAGGGGGTTGTTATGCGCAGCCTTTTTGCTCCAGAGATTATCTTCTATAACGGGACTCAATTGTCTTCGCTTTGGGCCTACCGGACATGGGGTATCCAGGGCGACAGCATAGTTAGCTTCCGTGGTCCCTGCCAGGTCGATTTTAAAGAAATGGTAGACATGGAAGATGTATTGAAGCGATCCCCCATTTACAGCCCGGATATGCTCCATTTTATAGTTGAACATTTTGATCCGGACCTGGAAAAAGCAGTCTTGCGCCAGCGGTTGCTGATTGTGATAATTAAAGAAATCCTTGAATCCAGACAGGTAAAAATAAAGCGTTCAGGTGACGATCTTTATATTAATGAACACAAACTTTCTATTTCTATTGCTACCGTTACCCCGGTTTCAACAATGATCCACGCGGGGCTTAACGTTAGCAGGGAAAATGTTCCGGTAAAAGCTGCCTGCCTGCTGGAACTGGGTTGGGTGGAAGAGCAGCTTCCTGCGCTGGCGGCAGAAATCTGTCAGTTATATATTGATGAAGTGCGGGGTGTTTACCTGGCCCGCTGCAAGGTAAGAGGGGTTAAATAATTTGTCTGCTTTTTTGGTTGAAATTTTTTCTTCAATTCAGGGAGAAGGTCCGCTGGTGGGATGTCGCCAGATTTTTTTACGTTTTGCCGGTTGCAACTTAAGATGTGCCTACTGCGACACCCCGAACGATCCTCATCCCCCGCATTGTCGAAGTGAATGCATGCCGGGGAAAAGGGATTTTATTTTATTACCAAACCCACTGACTGTTTCCCGGCTGATTTCCGTGGTAGAAAAGTTAAATCCCTTTTCGCATCACTCCATCAGCCTAACAGGAGGAGAACCCTTACTTTATAGCGAATTTCTATGTAAGGCAATCCCGCTTTTAAAAACCGCCTGCCGGGGTATTTACCTGGAAACCAACGGTACTTTGCCGGATGAGTTGAGCCGGGTTCTTCACCTGGTAGATTTTATTGCCATGGATGTAAAGTTGCCCGGTGTTTCCGGGTTACCTCCACTGTGGAGAGAGCATGAAAAATTTTTATCAGTTGCCAGTAAAAAGAGGGTTTTCGTTAAAATAGTGGTGGACCGGCAGACCACTATTGCGGAGGTAACCCAGACCGCCCGGTTGGTTGCCGGGATAGGGGATATTCTCCTGGTAATTCAACCTGTGACGTATGAAAACGAAAGCGGGCGCCCGGGCGTAAGCGCCCCCCAATTACTGACCCTGCAGGAGCATGCCTTGAGCTATCTTTCCAGGGTCAGGGTAATTCCCCGGGTTCATAAGATGTTGGATCTGCTATAAGAGAAAAGTGGGGGGAGAAGAGAAAGTGGTCGACATTCCTAAAATTGAAAAAGCAATCCGCATGGTTTTAGAAGCCGTCGGTGAAGATCCAGACAGGCCGGGCCTAAAAGGAACGCCTGGCCGGGTGGCAAAGATGTACAAAGAAATATTTTGTGGTCTCCGGGAAGATCCCAGAAAACATTTAGAGAAAATCTTTATGGAAGACCATAAAGAGATGGTTCTGGTGAAAGACATTCCCATGTATTCTATCTGCGAACACCATCTGCTGCCGTTTTTTGGGATGGCTCATGTGGCGTATATTCCCCGGGAGGGAAGAGTAACCGGTCTTTCCAAGCTGGCCCGGGTAGTAGAAGGATATTCCAAGCGGCCCCAGTTGCAGGAGAGGTTAACCACGCAAATTGCCGATGCCATTGTGTCCGAGCTTAATCCTCAAGGTGTGCTGGTAGTAGTAGAAGCGGAACACATGTGCATGACGTTGCGCGGGGTACGCAAGCCCGGTTCAAAAACAGTAACCTCGGCAGTACGCGGGCTTTTTGAGCGCAGCGAGGCTACCAGGGCAGAAGCCCTGGCACTGATCAAGGAATAGTAGAAAAACAGTTGTGCCTCTTTGCCTGAAAAACAAGCATCTGATGTTTGGTTTGGCCAAAAGCAGCGATGGCGGCTCGATGAGTATTTCGATTTATGAAATTTAGCTTGTGGAGGTTAACATGCGTATCCTGGTGAGCAATGACGACGGGATTCATGCCAGGGGATTAAGAGGGCTGGTGGAGTGCTTAAAAGATCTAGGGGAAATTTTTGTGGTGGCGCCCGACCGGGAGCGGAGCGCCACAGGACACTGCATCACCGTGCACCGGCCTTTGCGGGTTAAAAAAGTAGCGCTTCCTGGTTTTGCAGTGCAGAGTTGGGCAGTGGACGGAACACCGTCCGATTGTGTAAAACTGGCAATAGAAGACTTATTATCACAACCGCCGGATATAATACTATCCGGCATCAACCAGGGACCTAACCTGGGAACAGATGTGCTTTATTCCGGTACTGTTTCGGCAGCCGTGGAAGGAGTCATCAACGGTTTCCCGGCCATAGCTGTTTCCCTGGCCAGTTTCAGTGATCATGATTTCACCCGGGCCGGTATTTTTACCCGGCGTTTGGTTTCGTCGCTATTTGAAGCAGGTTCCCCGGATCGTATTTTACTGAACGTCAACGTGCCGGCTACGGAACAACCCCGGGGGATAGAAATTACCCGCCTGGGAGACCGGCGATATGTCAATGTTTTTGAAAAGAGGGTCGACCCCCGGGGCAGGACTTATTACTGGATGGCCGGAGAACTCCTGGAGATGGACGAAAACGCTGAGGGTACAGATGTAAAGGCTGTAAAGAACAATTATATTTCCATCACGCCGTTACATTTGGATCTTACGGATTATCCAACCATCGGCAACCTGCAGTTCCTTTTAGCGAATCTTAAATAGCGAGCGCAGGCGGTTAATGTAGTGAATACGCAATCCTCCGGTAAGAAATAGTAGTTTGTTGGAGATAAAGAAAGGGTCCTCCAATCGACAGGATGGTCAGGGGTACACCTTCCGGCCGGATGAGGCGGATCAGCAAAATTTGATATACAAAGCCGATTACCCGGTTAAAAAGGCTGGCCAGAAAAGGATTTTATTTGGGGTGTGTGGAATTGAAGTAAAGAACAATAACATATATTATCCATGATTATCCATATCTGGTTCTGTCTGAGTATATATATGGAACATGAAGTAAAATATATAAATTAACAAAATTGGGGGTAGCGAAATTTGAAGAATTACAGGAGTGACCAAATTCGTAATATAGGGATAGTGGCTCATGGTGGAGCTGGAAAAACTTCGCTGGCAGAGGCGATGTTATATAACACCGGAGCGCTCACAAGGTTGGGACGGGTAGAAGATGGCACTACTACGGCCGATTACCACCCGGAGGAAATCAACCGGCAGATAACCATTCACACCAGCCTTGTACCTTGTGAATGGCAAAACTGCAAAATCAATGCCCTGGACACTCCTGGCTTTTCTGATTTTACAGGTGAAGTACGGGCAGTGTTAAGAGTAGTGGATAATGCCCTTTTTGTTGTTTCGGCGGTTGACGG